>JBIQMD010000371.1:0-2581 GCA_044463725.1 Truepera radiovictrix | reverse complement strand
CGCCGAGCTGCGGCACGCACTGACGGCTGCCGTGCTCTGTTGTACGGCGGAGTTGCGAGAAGTGGGAGCACTGGAGGGCAAAGGAGTTGGCGTCGGCGACCCGCTGGAGGTGGCGCTGCTGCTCGCGGCACGCGAGGCCGGGATCGAGCGTAGCGCTACGCTGGCGCAGTTCCCGGAACGTCAGCAGGTAGCGTTCGACTCGGACACCCGCCTGATGGCAACGGTTCACGACCTTGGGGAGGGTCAGACGGTCGGCGCCTGGGTGCTGGTGAAGGGCGCACCCGGCGAGGTGATCGCGGCGGCCACGAGCGTCGCGGCGGGCACCGGGCGCAGGCGCCTCAGCGAGATCGAGCGCACGCACTGGCTCGAAGAGAACCGCGCGTTGGCAGCGCAGGGCCTGCGCGTCATCGCCATGGCAGAGAAGGTGACTGCGGGCGACCCGACGGTACCGTACGCAGACCTCTCGCTCATCGGCCTCGTTGGGCTCTCCGACCCGCCGCGGGAGGACGTGAAAGCGGCGCTAGCTGGCTGTAACGCGGCCGGCATCAGGGTCGTGATGGCAACGGGCGATCAGGCAGTAACGGCCCGTCGCGTTGCAGAACAAGTGGGGCTGGCCGTCACGGGCCCGGTACTCGACGGTCACGCAGTTGCGCGCCTGCTGGCGGGGGGCGCCGAGGGCAGCGCCGAACTCCTGAACGCCTCCGTACTTGCGCGCGTAGCGCCGGAACAGAAGTTGCAGCTCATCGAACTGCACCAGGGCGCAGGGCACGTCGTCGCCATGACCGGCGACGGCGTCAACGACGCGCCCGCGTTACGCCGCGCCGACATCGGGGTCGCGATGGGCCTGCGCGGCACCGAGGTGGCGCGCGAAGCTGCGGACATGGTCCTGCTCGACGACGCCTTCGGCACCATCCTGGCCGCCGTCAAGGAGGGGCGCGTGATCTTCGACAACATCCGGGCCTTCGTCCTTTACCTGCTCTCCTGCAACCTCAGTGAAGTGATGGTCATCGGCCTAGCTGGGCTGCTTGGCTACCCGCTGCCGTTGCTGCCGTTGCAGATCCTGTTCCTCAACCTGGTAACGGACGTGCTCCCCGCGCTCGCCCTCGGGGCCGGGAGGGGAGATGCGCGCATCCTCACGCGGTCGCCACGCCCAGCCAGTGAGCCGCTCCTGGCCCCGCGCCACTGGCGCACCATCGTCGGCTACGGCACCCTACTTACCGCCAGCACGCTGGGCGCGTTCGAGCTGGCGTTCAGGCTGCCGGGAGCTACCACCGCCACAGCCATTACCGTTGCGTTTCTGACCTTGGCCCTCGGACAGTTGTGGCACGTTTTCAACATGCGCGACCCAGGCAGTTCTCTAGTCGACAACCAGGTGACTCGCAACCGCTGGGTGTGGGCCGCCGTCCTCGCCTGCAGCGTGATCGTCGCGCTGGCAGTCGCCCTACCGCCACTGCGGCAGGTGCTGTCGATCGAGCTCCTCGACGCGCGCGGCTGGACGCTAGTGGTCGCCGCCGGGCTACTGCCGATGCTTCTCGGTCAGGTTGGCAAGGCAATCGGCCTCGGGCGCGTCTCCTAAGACGCAGCGGGCCGACACGCCGAACCTGGCAACCTAGTGCGTTCGCGCGAGATCGGGTGACATAAGCGCTAGAGCTGCCGCCAGGCGGTACGCGTCACCCCGCGTGAGCGCGGCGGGCGGGGCGGCGAAGTCCGTCAGACCAGCAGCCATCAGGCCAGACCAGTCGCTAGCGCCGGTGCAATTGCCAAGGTCGCAAGCTGCCTGGGCGAGAAGGCGGGCGGCTAGGTCGCTCGTCAGCGGCGTCGCACCGTCTCCCAGCGTCAGCTCGAGCGCGAACGCCGCTAGGCCAGTGCTGAACTCAGATCGGTGGTAGTAACGGGTTGCTACGTTGCCGAGCAAGTACGCGAACGAGATGGCGCTGACTGGGGCGTCTAGTTTCGGGTCGTTCTCGTACCCTCCCACGGCCAGGCCGCGAGCCACCAGCACGCGGAACGCGGAGTAAGCAGGGTGCTTGGTCGGCCCGACTGCCGGGCGCGGGCGCACGTCCGGGAGGAGCGCGCCGCGCGCCTGCAGGCGGTTGCGCACTACCGAGATCAGGTCGTCGCCGTGGGCCACCTGGCTAGCAGCCACGCCCAAGCGCACTGAGGTCGCAGCTGCCACCCCGGCGGCCTCCGCCATCGCCATGCCGAACGGCACGACGCGCGCAGACGCGAACGCAACGGGGTCGTAGCCTGCGCTCCTGCCCACGACCCACAGGTCGTCGACGCTAGCCGTGACGAGCATGCACAGGCGTCCTCCGTAGATCTCAGGTGTGCCCCACACGAAACCGGAATCGTAAGGGGTGAAGCTCTGAGCGTCCAGCGGGTAACCGCCAGCGGCAACGTCCTGCGCCGTCACGACGTTCGAGAGGGTGTCGTCTGCGCTGAGGATGCAGTCTGCGAGGAGGTGGCGCGACTCGCGCACGTACAGTTCCGCGGCGGCTCCCGCCAGTCGCGCCTGCTTGAAGCCGGGCAGGTGCTCGCGCAAGTACGCGACGATCTCCTCGCCCTCAGCCAAGCCTGTAGC
>JBIQMD010000370.1:0-2581 GCA_044463725.1 Truepera radiovictrix | reverse complement strand
CCGACCGCATTGGTCGACGTGGGCCCTTGAGAGCTCCACTTGCATTCTTACCGAAGTACTACGTCGGCCCAGCGTGTGTACCTTCTCGCGCCAGGCCAGACGCAGCTACTTGTCAGCCAGCTAGCCAGCCACCGTCTATCGGGTAGTAAGCGCCCGTGATGTACGAGGCGTCGTCGCTACAAAGGAAGACGATGAGCTTGGCTATCTCACTCGGTTCGGCGAAGCGCTTTAGCGGCGTCACGCCCTGCAGCCACGCAGTTGTCTGCTCGTCCTCGAAGATGGCCTCGGTCATGCCTGTCTTAACCACGCCCGGTCCGACCGAGTTGAAGCGCACACCCAGCGGCGCGTAGCTGAGTGCCGCCGACTGCGTGAGCCCACGCACGGCGTGTTTGCTGGTCGGGTACGAGGGATCGCCGGCACTAGCGCGCTCGCCCATGACGCTCGAGAGGTTGACGACGGCGCCCCTCGTCTTTAGCAGTTCAGGTACGGCGTGCTTGATGCCGAGGAAACTGCCGACGACGTTCACGTCCAGCACGCGCCGGAACGCGTCTAACGTCACTTCGTGCGGCGGCACGTTAGGTCCGGCAGCTGAGATGCCCGCGTTGTTCACCAGGTAGTCGATACGCCCGAAAGCCGCAACCGTTGCGGCTACCATCGCGGCGACCGATTCCTCGCTGCTGACGTCGACCTGCACGAACTTGGCATTACCACCCGCCGCTTTGATGAGCCGCACCGTCTCGGCACCACCCTCGGCCGCGAAGTCCGCCACCATCACGCTTGCGCCTCGCGCCACAAACTCTAATGCCACGGCACGGCCAATGCCCGACCCCGAGCCCGTTACCAACGCAACTTTGTCTTTCATGCCATCACGCTCCTTGACTAAAGGGTAAGCCACGATGGCGGCCAGGTAGGCCTCTGTGACAGTCACGGGGTCAAGTGAGCCGTCGCGGAAACGCTCCGCCAGTTCGGTGAGCGTCAGCGACGTGATGTGCTGGGACATGCTTCGCGAGGGCCTGGCCGTGCGCGCCTCACTACACACCATGCTCAACACCGTGCCTAACGCCAAGAGCGAAGCGGTAGCCCGCTACGCCGACTCCGTCTAAGCCACCCTCGACCCCCACTCCAGCGCGCCTGGGCGGCCGCTAGGCACGCGGTGTCTATCCCGATGGGGGCTGCGCGCAAGCGGCAAGGCACCTAGCCAGCACCTACGGCGCTAACGCACTTCGGTTACCGTGGCGCGGCGCCCGGGGGCCGCTGATTAGTAGGGCAAGACGAGCGCTCCATCCCCCAGTTCGATCACCTGCTCCGCTAATTCTGCTACTTCTTGGTCGTGGGTGGCGATGATGAGTGTAGTGCCGGTGGCGTGAAGGGAGCCGAGTAGCTCTAGGATCGAATCGCGCGTATTCGTGTCGAGGTTTCCTGTCGGCTCGTCGGCCAAGACCACCTCGGGTTCGTTCGCATGCGCTCTTGCAATCGCGACCCGCTGCTGCTCACCGCCCGACAGCTCGGTGGGGAACGCTTCGATTCGGTGCCCGAGGCCTACGCGCTTAAGAAGATCCGCTGCCCGGTCGCGGCGCTCGCTTCTTGGCACGTTGGTGAACTGCATCGGGAACGCTACGTTCTGCCACGCCCTACGGTTTGGAAGCAGGTTGAAGTCCTGGAACACGAATCCGAAAGTGCGCGCGCGTAGCTTCGAAAGCTGTCCGTCGCTTAGCGTTAGGCTGTCTTCGCCGCCAAGTATGTAGGAGCCTGCAGTGGGTCGCTCGACGAGACCCTTGATAGCCAGGAGTGTTGACTTGCCGGAGCCGCTGCGGCCGATGAGCGCCGCGTGCGACCCCGCTTCGATGCGCAGATCGATGTCGCGAAGTGCAGCTACTGGTTTGGGCCGCACCTGGTACGACTCACTGATTCGACGTAACTCGATCATGCGTGCCCTTTGAGTAGCTTGAGTGGTGGTTGTCCTACCAGCCAGCGTCCGGTGCCGTAGGCGACCGCGCTACCTAAGATGATGGCGCCGAGAACCGTTCCGATAATCAGGCTGAGCGGCACGACCGGGGCGTAACCGCGTTGCGCGGCGAGCGTTAGGTAGGTGGCGATGCCGATTACGGTGCCGGCGGCTGCTACGCTCGCCACCACCGCTGCGCCGCGTGTGACGCTCCTCAAGAGTGTGCGGCGCCGTGAACTGCCGAAAGCGCGGGCTAGTGCCACCTCTTTGCGCCGCGCGAAGGCGTCAATGAACAGGAGCGTAGCGATGCCGACACTCGCGAGCAGGAACACGAACATCGCCGCGAGCTGGAAGCGCTGCTCCTGAACCAGGAGCCTGTCTAACCGGACCTGGTAGCTCGCCGCCGCTCGCGCCGCGACGTACGGAGCAGCCCCTACGGGCACGCCAGCGTTGATCGCGTCAGCGACCTCCTGGATTATCCCAGAATCGTCCGGCAAACGGGCAAAGAGTTGATTCCGGAGAACCGTCATGCTCGGTAACTGTGCTTCGAAAAGTAGCGCGTCGCCCGTGGCCAGTTGGATGGACTCAAGGTTACCGACACTAGGCTCAAGCGCCACGCCGCTCACCGGATACGGA
>JBIQMD010000369.1:0-2594 GCA_044463725.1 Truepera radiovictrix | reverse complement strand
CGCGAGACGCGCCTACTGGCGTGCCTGACGGCGCGGCGATGTCGATGCCGCGGTGGAAGCTCGAGGTTCCCATGCCAAGGTTGCGCGGACCGAAGTACGAAGTGAGGCGACCGTGGAGCGGCCAGACGTAGCGGTTCTCGGCCTCTCTGACCTTTTGGAGCCTAGCAAGCGCTTCTGTTGGCGCGACACCTGGCAGGAACACGAGCATGCCAGGCGTTACGTCGAAAGGCGACCGCAGTCCGTTAGCTCGCGAGAACGCAGCAGGATCGAGGTCGTACTGGGCTACTAGGTCGAGGACGCTCTCCCCTTCACCAAGGCGCACTACTAGGCCGGGGCTGGGTGGGATGAGGAGTTCGAACCCACTCGGCAGACGGTCGAGTGAGGAGATGTCTGGGTTGGCACCGACGATGGCGTTTAGGGGCAGCCCGAAGCGCGAGGCCACGGAGCTGAGGGTCTCACCCGTCGAGAGGGAGTACCACGTGAAGCCTGGCGGCGTGAGGACGCTGTCGCTTGCTGGACCGCCGACGGCGGCAACGTACGGCACGCGCAGGACGTCGCCTGGCCTGATGACAGTACTGGTTAGGTCGTTCGCCCCTAGGAGCGCGTCCACCGATACGCCGTACCGTTCCGCGATAACACCGACCGTATCACCGGGGCGGACCGTCCTGAGGGCGTAAGCATCGGCGAATGCGAGGCTCGGGAGGGTGAAGGCCACCAACGTCAAGCAGGCGGCGACTCTGGTTTTTCGCAATTCTCTAGTCTCCCTCGGAGGAAGGTACGTTGCTACCGTACCAATTCAATCTTGAGAAAGTCATGAGTCAGAGTGATAGTGACGCGCGCCGACGGGCTACTTCGGCCCGAACGTAAGCGACCACGTCGTTGGTATTGGCTCCCGGCGTGAAGATCTCACCAACGCCGAGTTCGGCTAGGGCAGGCAGGTCCTGGTCTGGCACGATGCCGCCCCCGAACAGGAGCACGTCGGTTGCGTCTTTCTCCGCTAGCGCCGCTGCGATCTCGCGGAAGTAGTGCATGTGTGCGCCAGAGAGCACCGAGAGGCCGACGGCGTCGACGTCTTCCTGGATGGCGGCGTTGACGATCATGGCAGAGGTCTGCCTCAGGCCGGTGTAGATGACTTCCATGCCTGCGTCGCGCAGGGCACGAGCGATGACTTTGGCGCCGCGGTCGTGGCCGTCAAGGCCTGGCTTGGCGATCAGGACGCGTATTGGCCTGTCCATTCAGTCTCCTCTAGCGCCAGCGGTCATCAGATGAGCACTGGCTCTTCGTAAACGCCGTACACCTCGCGCAGCACGTCCATCTGCTCACCGAGCGTACAGAAGGCGTGCGCCGCCTTCATGAAGGCCGGCATGGTGTTGCGCCCTTCGCGCGCGCTGTTGCGTAGTTCGGTGAGAGCCGCCTCGACCGCGACGGGGTCGCGTTCGCTGCGCACCTTGGCAAGACGTTCTTGCTGCACCCGCACGACGGCGGCGTCGACGAGTTGGATGGGCACCTGTTGCGCTTCCTGCTCGAAGGCGTTGACACCGACCACCAGACGCTTGCGCTCGTCGATGTCGCGTTGTTGCCGCCAGCTAGCATCGCCAATCTCGCGGGCGAAGTAGCCGACCTCGATGGCCCGCTCGACACCGCCCAATGCATCTATGGCCTTGAAGTACGCGAGGGTCTGGCGCTCCATCTCGTCAGTCAGGCTCTCGAGGAAGTAGGAGCCTGCGAGCGGGTCGATGGTGTTACTCACGCCGCTCTCGTACGCCACGACCTGTTGGGTGCGGAGCGCCAGGGTAGCCGCCTCCTCCGTTGGGAGGGCGAGCGCCTCGTCGAACGAGTCTGTATGCAATGAGTTGGTACCGCCGAGTACGCCAGCTAGCGCTTGGATGGCAACACGGGCGACGTTCACGAGCGGCTGGCGCGCGGTCAACGACACGCCCGCGGTCTGAGCGTGCGTTCTGAGCATCCAGGAACGCGGGTCTTTGGCGCCGAACACTTCGCGCATCTGCCGCGCCCAGATCCGCCTCGCGGCCCTGAATTTGGCGATCTCTTCGAAGAAGTCGTTGTGGACGTTGAAGAAGAACGAGATGCGCGGCGCGAACTCGTCGATGTCGAGGCCCCGCTCGATGGCCTTGCGTACGTAATGGATGCCGTCCGCCAGCGTGAACGCTAGTTCCTGCACGGCGGTAGAGCCCGCCTCGCGGATGTGATAACCGGAGACGGAGATGAAATTGAAGCGCGGGGCGGCCTGCGGACCCCACTCGAACGTGTCGATGACGAGCTTCACGCTGGGCGCAGGGGGGAAGATGTACTCCTTCTGCGCGATGAACTCCTTGAGGATGTCGTTCTGCAGTGTGCCGCCGACTTTGCTTAGGTCGGCGCCCTTGCGTTCCGCCATCGCGAGGTACATGGCCCAGATGGCGTTCGCTGGACTGTTGATGGTCATGGAGGTCGTTATCTGCTCCGGGTCTATTCCGTCGAACAGGATCTCCATGTCCGCCAGGCTCGCTACGGCCACGCCGCACTTGCCGACCTCGCCCAGGGCCATGCCGTGATCGGAGTCGTAGCCCATCAAGGTCGGCAAGTCGAACGCA
>JBIQMD010000368.1:0-2605 GCA_044463725.1 Truepera radiovictrix | reverse complement strand
GTCGATGCGCGGCGGGCCGCCGCCGGTCAAGAGGTGACGAAGCGGTAGAGATCGCCGTGCTCGCCCGCCTCGACCGCCACGAGCCGCGGGACGGCCTCGCTGGCTGAGACGCGCGCCGCCAAACCGATGTCTTGCTCGAGGCCGATGGAGCGCAGGTACTGGCCAGCTATCGAGCGCCACAGCACGTCGACCGGCTCTGGGAAGGCGCGCAAGATGGTCGTTGCCATGCGCGTGGCGCCTTGCACTGTCGAGTCCGGGTGGTAGTTCTTCACGAAACCAGCGATGACAGCGGCAGCGAGCGTGTCGTCAAGGTCCGGCTCGCCCGAGAAACCGGAGCACACCAGGTCGATGCGGCTACTGGCGAGTTCCGCTGCCAGCTGCGCCACGGCGCCGGCGTTGTAGAGCGAACCGAGGAGCACCTGGCGTGCGCCGCCCAGCTGATCGAGCCAGCGCGGGGCGTTCTCAGACACCATCACGACTTCGCGCCCTTGCAGGTCGACGCGCGCGAGGTTGGCTGGTGAGTTGCCGTGATTGAAGCCCTCTGGGGGCACTCCCTGGCGCTCGCCAACGAGGGCGCGGCCCGGCCCGGCGGCCGCGCGGGCGCGGCGCATGGAGGTCGTCAAAGACAGGCTTACCGCGCCCTGGTCGAAGAGGATGGGCGCAACGGTGCAAGTGCGCAGTACGTCGATGAGGACGACCACGTCGCTATAAGGTCCGCTTGGGACGAGATCGGTATTGATCAGCATGATGTCAAGTCGATCGCTGCCAAGGACCTTCTCCGTGAAAGCTGTGAGGTCCGAGGAGGCTCAGCTAGCGCTCCTTGGGCTACCAAGTTGTGCTGCGTGGCGCGAGCGGCCCCCCTCCTTCGTGGTGGCCAACGTCTCCACCTTAGCGGCGCGAGTCTACCACGAACCTACCGCGCTCCCGCGGTCGCCCGGGCCGTGACGACGGCGCCCCACGCCAGATAAGCTACCCTGTGCTAGCTCCTGCCACGCCGCCCGCCCCTTCGTTCCTTGACGCTTTCCTGACCGGTCAGCTCAACGACTTCTTCGAACTAGCTCCGGGCGACGTCAGCGCAGCACTTGACCTCCCACGGCCTCAGGAACGGCGAGAACTCGTCGACGCCCTCACACGCTACGCGGCGAGCCTCGGCGCGCCGCAGGCCGTGTTCGACAACCTCGAGCGCTTACGTCACCCCAACGCGCGCGCCGTCGTGACAGGGCAGCAGACGGGCCTCCTCCTCGGCCCGACCTACAGCCTCTCGAAGGCGGTGACCGCCGTAGCTCTAGCCAGACGCTTGAGCACGAACGAACGCCCGGTGGTGCCGATCTTCTGGTTGGCAACGCAAGACCATGACGCTGCCGAGATCGATCACGCCTACCTGCTCGACGGCAGCGAGACGCTCAGGCGCATCGCCGTGACGTTGCCTGCCGGAGTCGCCGTTGGTCGCGCCCCCTTGACGCCCGAACTGGTGGCCACGGTCAAGCAGGGGTTGGCGCAACTCACGCCGCAACCGCGCTTCCTGCCGCAGGTGTGGGACCTGCTATCCGCCGCTGCGCGTTCTGTGACCATGTTCTCCGACTGGTTCGCCGCGACCCTCATGCGCCTGCTCGGCGACAGTGGCCTGGTGCTGATCGACCCGATGCAACGCGACGTCGCCGCGCTCTTCACGCCGCTACTAACGGCCGAGCTGGCGGAAGCCCAACGCACACCGGAAGCGATCAACGATGCTGGCAGGCGCCTGAAGTCACTCGGCTACGAGCCGCAGTTGGGGCGTGGCCAGGACGCCACCAACCTGTTCGTCGAGGTGATGGGGCGCCGCGTGCTCCTGCGCCACATGGGCGCGGGTTTCGCAGCGGAGGACCGTCGATTCACGCGGGCGGAACTGCTCGCCATGCTCCAGGTCGACCCGACCGCCATCACGCCAGCGGCTGGGTTGCGGCCTACGATCCAGGACGCCACGCTTCCAACGGCCGTATTCGTGCTTGGCCCGGGTGAGCTGCGTTACGTAGCCCAGCTGCGCGACGTCTACCGCTTTCACGGCGTGCCGATGCCCCTCACCTGGCCTCGCGCCAGCGCGACGGTGTTGGAACCAGTCAGCGCCAGGCTCCTCGCTGGTTTCGGCCTGAAGGCGGCAGAGTTCCGCAATCACCGCGCCGAGACCCTCGAGCGCATCTTGCTTGAGCGCCACGGGCACGCCGCGCGCTTCCAGGCGGCAGCAAGCAGGCTGGAGGCCGAGTTCACGACCCTCCTGAGCGACGTTGCTGGCATCGACCCAACGCTAGAGGGAACGGTTCGTAAGGGCCACAAGCATCTCGCCGCCACCTTGAGGCGGCTACGCAGCAAGTCCGGCGCCGCCCTCGCCAAGCACGACGCCACGACGGTCCGGCAGTTCGAGCGCCTAGCGGCTCACCTGCTGCCGCTAGGCCAGCCGGCCGAGCGCGTCCTCAGCCCCTTCTCCCACGCCCTGAAGTTCGGTATCGAACCGCTCATGGAGCGCTTCTCGACGCTCGGGCCATCGGGAGACCAAGAACTCGTCCTCTAGGGCTCAGCCCCTGTTCGTGACCGAGTAGTTGGGGGCGTCCTTGGTGATGGTCACGTCGTG
>JBIQMD010000367.1:0-2617 GCA_044463725.1 Truepera radiovictrix | reverse complement strand
ACTGTCTGGCGCTACACTCAGCGCGTGCGACTAGACCGCTACGACAGCTACCTGAAGACCTTCCACGCCTCCGTCACCGAGCAGCGCCATGACGGGCGCGGAACGTGGCTCCGCCTCGACCGCAGCGCCTTCTACCCGCACGCGGGCGGTCAACCGTACGACGTCGGCAGCCTCCTGATCGATGACAGGCAGCTCGAAGTGGTGGAGGTGCAGGCGAGCGCCGATGAAGAGGTGTGGCACCTGCTCTCGCACTCTTCCCTAGCTGCTGGCGCGCCGGAACTGGTCGGGGCCGCCGTGGTCGGCGAGATCGATTGGCAGCGCCGCTGGCGGCACATGCAGCGCCACAGCGCACAGCACCTGCTGTCTGCAGCGCTCGTGCGCATAGGCCCGGCGTTCGGCACCCTCGCCGTAAGCATGCGCGGGCCTGACTGCACCATCGAGGTCGCTGGCGAGTTGACGGTCAGGCAGCTCGAAGAGGTGGAGCGCGAGGTCAACCGCGCAGCCAGGGAGAACTACCCGATAACGGCCTTCGAGGTCGATGAGAGCCGGCTTGGGGAGTACGCGCTCAGGCGCCCAGCGAAGGTGAGCGGCGTCGTGCGCCTCGTTGCCATGGGCCAGTACGACCTGGTGGCGTGCGGCGGCACGCACCTGCGCTCAACGGCCGAGACCCTGCCGATCAAGGTCCTGGGGGTCGAGCGCATTCGCGGCGGTAACAGTCGCCTCACGTTCAGGGCCGGCGAGGAGGCTTCCGAGGATCACGCCGTCAAGCACGCCGTCGTCACCCAACTGGGGCAACTGCTCAGCGCCCCCGTCAGCGGCCTGCCGGAGCGCGCCGAGCGCCTCAACGAAGAAGTGGCGGCAGCTAACCGCGAAGCCGACGTGTGGCGTTCGATGCTGGCCACCAAGCTGGCGGCCGAGTTGGTGCAGGGCCGGTCCGACCCGACCGCACCGCTCCTAGCAGTTCTCGAAGGACAGGAGACCGCGCTGCTCACCGACCTGATGGAGGCCTGCCAACAACTCGACGGCGTGGTCGCTCTCCTGGCCGCCGCCGCACCTGGGCAGGCCCAACTCGCGTTCGTGGCGGGCCCCGGCGCGAACGTCGACGTGAGGCCCCTTCTCAGCGCGGCCCTAGCCGAGCTCGGTGGTCGTGGCGGCGGGCGGCATGACAGGGCCCAGGGGGCGGCGCCAGTAGGGGCAGAGCAGGCGCGGGCCGTGCTGGCAGCCGTGGCAGCCACCCTGGCCGGCGACTAGGTTGTGGTTGCAGTGACTCTTGAGGGCGTCCTGCCTGACCACCGTCGTTAAGCTGGTGCTGGGGCGGTGGCACTATAGGCCGCCCCACTTGGAGGACAACATGGCCACTGCGACCAAGACCCGTCTTCTAGACGTGAAGATCGACATCTCAAAAGACGACCGTGAAGCTCTCGTGGAGATCCTCAACCAGCAACTAGCAGACACCGCGGACCTGCAGAGCCAACTCAAGCAAGCCCACTGGAACGTCAAGGGCCTTGGATTCCAGCAAGTGCACCTCCTCTTCGACTCACAAGCCGAAGTCTTCGAGGACTTCGTGGACATGCTCGCGGAGCGCGTCACCCTGCTTGGCGGCGTGGCTCACGGCACCGTGCGGATGGCTGCAAGCGCCTCAACGCTCGAGGAGTTCCCTAACGGCCCGGTGCAAGTGCATGAGGCGCTCAAGCTGGTGCGCGACCGCGTGGCTGCTTACGCCAAGAGCAACCGCAAAGCCATGGAGGCCGTCGCGGAGCTGGAGGAACGCACAACGGAGGACCTGCTCACCGAGATCTCGCGCGGGGCGGACCAGCAGCTCTACTTCCTAGAGTCTCACCTGCTCTGAGATCTTGAACTAGTTGGCGGCAGCGCAGGCGGCCCGGGCTTCAGGCTTCGGCGCCGCTAGCGCCGCCGAAGTCGTCGTCGCGCATGGCGGCTTGTTCGACGACGCGCTCTGCCACGAACACCGGCGCGCCCGCGCGCACGGCTAGCGCCAACGCGTCTGACGGCCTAGCGTCCAACTCGAAGCGGACGCCCGAGCGCTCCAGGATGAGCATCGAGTAGAAGATGCCGTCGCGCAAGTCGGTAATCTCGACGCGCTCGACCGCAGCGTCGAGCAGACCGAGGACGGACATCATGAGATCGTGCGTCAACGGCCGCTCCGGCCGGTCGCTACCGCGGCCAGCTGCGATGCTTATCGCCTGCATCGAGTCGATCTGGATGGGCACCAGCTCGCCCGTCGGTGTGCGTAGCAACGCCAAGAACTGGTTCTCGTCGCCAGAAACCGCGATCCCTTCGAGTTCCACCTGAACCACGCCGTCATCATAGCGCGCGTCACTGATAGACTTTGCCGCATGTTCGAGCCGGTGATCGGCCTAGAAGTACACTTGGCGCTGCGCACAAGCAGCAAACTGTTCTGCGGTTGCTCAGCTGAGGGTTTCGGCGCCGCCCCTAACGAGAACGTCTGCCCCGTCTGCCTCGGCCTCCCCGGCACGCTGCCCGTCGTCAACTCGCAGGCACTCGAGTTGGGCCTACGTTTCGCGCTGGCGCTCAATTGCGAGGTGCCGCCGCAGACTTACTTTCACCGCAAGCACTACTTCTACCCCGACGCACC
>JBIQMD010000366.1:0-2619 GCA_044463725.1 Truepera radiovictrix | reverse complement strand
GCGCGCCATGCCTGGCCCGCCGACGGTCAGGGCGCGCTGCTCTGCCGAGCTAACGACGTTCTCCAACAGGCTGATCGGGAGACGTTGCGACACCCCAGAGTGCTTGTCCACGCGCGGGTCTATGCGCGCCTGGAACGCCACTTCCTCGACGGCCTCTGCAACGAAGGTCGGCACGACGACGCCTTCCTCGCGGTCCGTCCATGCTTCTTGACGGGTGATGGCCATGCCGTCTTCGACCGTTGCGGGGTAGTGGGTACGCACTTCACTGCCGATGCGGTCCTTGAGTGGCGTGATGATCTTGCCGCGCGCCGTGTAGTCCTCCGGGTTGGCGCTGAACACTAGTAGCACGTCGAGCGGCAGGCGCATGGGGTAGCCCTTGATCTGGACGTCGCCTTCTTGCATGACGTTGAAGAGCGCAACTTGCACTTTGCCTGCGAGGTCGGGGAGTTCGTTGATGGCGAAGACGCCGCGGTTGGCGCGCGGCAGGAGCCCGAAGTGAACTACGCGCTCGTCACCCAGCCGCGTGCCTAGCCTAGCTGCCTTGATCGGGTCGATGTCACCGACGATATCCGCCACCGTCGTGTCCGGCGTTGCCAGTTTCTCGACGTAGCGGTGATCGCGGCTGAGCCACGCGATCGGCGTCTCTTCCCCGTGTTGGGCTAAGAGCTCCTTGCCCTCCAGTGAAAGGGGGGCGAACGGGTCATCACGCAGCTCCGTGCCCGCGATGTACGGCACGGCCGGGTCCAGCAGCGTTACAAGTTGGCGCAAGATGCGCGTTTTGGCCTGACCGCGAAGGCCAAGCAGGATGAAGTTGTGGCGGCTTAGTAGTGCGTTGACGACGGCCGGCACGACCGTGTCTCGGTAGCCTAGGACGCCCTCGAAGAGCGGGTCCTGGCGCTGCAGCGCGGTGACGAGGTTAGCGCGGAGTTCGTCTCGAACGCTCCGCCCGGCGAGGCGCTCCCAACGCGTGCCGCGCAGCCCAGCCAAGGTACTGGGCTGATCTTCTGAAAGACGGTCAGTTACCGTCCTGGACGATGTTGCCGTAGTTCTGGGCGTTGACATGCTGCATGCTAGCACCGAGAAATGAGGCGTTCACTGCAGGCTTGGCGTGGGGCTTAGTGGTAGTAGGCACCAATCCAAGGCCGCCGCACGCAACACAGCCGCAAATGCCAACATCCCTAAGTGCGGGTGCCAAAGAAATCTGACCCTGCGTGGGGGATCGCAGGGTCAAAGAGAGGAGATGGTGGAGGGCATCAGCCCTCACCTTGGTTCCTAGGGGGAGGAACCAACTTCAGGTTACTACAAGCGTGGGTAGCTGTCACCAACCGGCACCCGCGAAGCGCGATGGTAAGTTCCGTCATGCCCGCCATCCGCAACGCCGAGATCATCACAGTTGGCACCGAACTCCTCTTAGGAGAGATAGTCGATACGAACAGCGCCCGCATAGCAGCGGACTTGGCAGCTGTCGGCGTCGACGTCTACTGGTCATCACGCGTTGGCGATAACAAGGCGCGCATAACGCACGCCCTGCGCTCGGCGCTGCAACGAAGCGACCTCATCGTCCTGACTGGCGGACTAGGCCCAACGGACGACGATCTCACGCGCGACGCCGTCGCAGAAGTCCTGGGCGAGGAGCAGCACGTCGACCCGGACCTCGAGAACTGGCTCCGCACGCGCTTCGCGAACAGTGACCGAACCATGCCGGAGTCGAACCTACGCCAGGCGAACGTCATCGCGTCATCCGAGGTCCTGCCCAACCCCGTCGGCACTGCGCCAGGTTGGCTCGTGCGCCTGCGCATCTACGGCGCAGAGCGTTTCATAGTCACCCTTCCTGGGCCGCCGCGGGAACTGGATCGCATGTGGCAAGGTGAGGCTCTCCCCCGCCTTCCATTACCGGCCAGCAAGCTGTTCGTGCACACGTTCAAGACCATCGGGGTGGGTGAGTCTAGCGTGGCGGAGACGCTAGGCGCACTCACCGACCAGGGAAACCCGAGCGTCGCAACTTACGCCAAGGTGGACGGCGTGCACGTGCGCGTGGCCGCCAAAGCCGATGACGCCGAGCAGGCGGCGGCGCTGGCCAAGCCAACCATCACGAAGGTGGCCGGCCTCCTAGGCGACGCGGTGTGGGGCAACAACGGCGACGACCTCCCTAGCCTGGTGCTCGCCGGCTTGCGCTCGCGCGGCCAACGGCTCGCCCTGTTCGAGGGGAGTACGGGCGGCGTGCTAACCGGTTACCTCCTCGGAGCCGACGACGGCGTCGACCAACTGGCGCGGCCCAAGTCGCTTCTCGGTGGCGCCAAATCGCCAAGACAGCCGTCCGGAGCGGTGAGCGGTAGCGTGATAGCATGCGACGTGGAAACCATGAGAGCGCTTGGGGTTGACGTGCGACTTCTGCAGCAACTGCCTTACGGGGCAGTCGAAGTAGTGGTGGCGTTGGCGGCCGCAATCCGGGCGTTCTTCAAGGCGGACCTTGGCGTCGCCAATCTGGGGCCATGCGCCCCGGCGTTGGTTGCCTCGCAATACTTGAATCATGACGAACGCAGCGCCACGACAGACGGCGGAGCAGCAGCAAGTCTGCCTCTCCAAGGGGGGCGCAGCTCGGCTGCAGCCACTGCCGTC
>JBIQMD010000365.1:0-2622 GCA_044463725.1 Truepera radiovictrix | reverse complement strand
TAGCGACCAGATTACCTGCGGTTATCGGCGTGGCGCTAGTTGCGGCAGTGGCGGGGGGCGGGCTTGGCTACCCGCTTGCTGTGAGGTTCGATGCCTCGATTGGTGGCAGCATGGCGGTGTGCACGGCCATTCCCCTGGCTGGAGCGCTGCTACTGAGGAGCCTACGTGCCAGACGGCCCGCGCGTCGAGTGATACCCTAGTGAGGAGTGTCACAAGCGGCGTTTGTGCGCTCGGATAGGTGAATATGTCATACGGGCCAGCCCAAGCCGGTGCTAGCGTCTATGGCGGAAGAGATCGAGGGAGCTTCGAGGAGCGCAGCGCCGCGGGCCGGGAACCCGTTTCGCGCGAGTGAGAACACCACTGCTCCTGACGGCCCTTCCTTCGAATCAAGGGAGGCGCGTGAAAGCGATGCTAACGCCGGACGAACTGCAAGCCACCGGTATTGACGGCGAGTTGCCGGCCGGACAGAAGGCCACTGATACGGCAACCGTCGTGGACGCGGTGACCCGCTTGTTCGGTGATGAACCGTTCAGCATCTCGGACCTCGGGAGCGTCGGGCACCCCGTCGTGTTCACGTCCGCCAAGCTCGCCGAACTGACGGGCTTCCCGGTAGAAGAGGTAGTCGGCCGCAACCTGGGCTTCCTCCTTCGCAACGACACTGATCAGGAAGGCGAACGCCTCCTGCGCAAAGCCACGGCCGCCCAACGCCACGTGACGACCGTCGTGCGCACCTACCGCGCAGACGGCTCGCTGCTATGGATGGAGCAACGCCACTACCCCATCCACGCAGGCTCAGGTGCGGCGCGGCACCTTCTCACGCTCTTCCGCGACGTGACGGCAGAAGTACACGCCAACGGCGCGCAGGCCATGCAGCTCGAACTCTCCGGTTCGCTCGAGGGCGACGGGCGCTTCTTCAGTTACGCGCTGCTCCTCCACGACGACGGCCGCAACGAGGTCGCGTGGGTGTCGGACGCGTGGCAGCAACTCACGGGCTACAGCCTCGACGACCTGGTTACGCAGGGCCTAACGCGCTTCGTGCACCCGGATGACCGCGCGCAACTCGCAGAACGCTTCCAAGGCCTCCGCGAGCAGGAGCGGCGCTCAGATCAGTTCCGCCTCATCACCCTTGGAGGCAAGGTCATGTGGGTCGAGGACTTCGCGGCTCGTAGTTGGCGCAGCGACGAGGCTGGCATCACTGGCGTGTACGGCATGATGAAGGACGTTAGCAACGCTCGCCGCGGCACCGCCAACTTGTGGCGCCTCGCTCACGTAGACCCCCTGACCGGGCTGCCGAACGCTCACCTCCTCGAAGACCGCGTCCAGCAGGCGCAATTGCAGGCGCGCCGCAACGGCACGAGCGTTGCTCTGGCCATCCTCGACCTCGACCACTTCAGGTTCGTCAACCAGACCTTCAGCCAACGCCACGGCGACAAGCTCATCGCTGAGGTAAGCAGGCGCCTGCGCCGCACCCTCCGCCGCACGGACACCCTTGCGCGCCTAGAAGGCGACGCCTTCGCGCTCCTCCTAGCCGACCTCCCCACGCCGCGAGCCGTCCTGCCCGCGCTCGAGAAGGTACTCGCAGCCATCCGCGAGCCGTACTCGGACGGCAGCCTGACGCTGAACCTCTCGGCAAGCATCGGGGTAGACATGCAACGCAGCGGCGTGCGCGCCGCCGGCCAGATGCTCGAGCGTGCGACCGCTGCCCTCGTGCGCGCCAAGGAAACGCACCGCGGCGCCTTCCGTTTCTACGAGGACGAGATCGACGTCGCCATGCGCTCACGCATAGCCGTCGAAGGTGAACTAAAGCGCGCGATATCAGAGGACCAACTTCTCCTGCACTACCAACCGCGCGTGCAACTAGACAACGGCGCCGTCAACTCCGTCGAGGCGCTGGTGCGCTGGCTGCACCCCGTGCGGGGCCTGCTCAAGCCCGCCGATTTCGTGCCGCTAGTCGAGGAGTCGCAGCTCGGGCCGCAGCTCTTCGAGTGGGTGGTCGAACGCGCGTGCAGGCAAGCGAAGCGCTGGCAACGTCAACGCACGCCACGGCGCGTTGCGGTGAACGTGAGCCCATCCGCTCTCGCCCACGCCGACCTCGGGCACATCGTTCAGACCGTTCTCTCGCGCTACGACCTCCACCCAGGGCTCCTAGAGCTTGAGATCAGCGAGCGCACTGGTCACGAGACACTCGCCACGGGTTCGGAGAAGCTAGAAGAAGTGCGCGCCATGGGCGTACACGTGGCCCTCGACGACTTCGGGGTCGCGCACTCGTCCCTCACTCAACTGCGGGCGCTGCCGCTCGATGGCCTCAAGATCGACCGTTCGTTCGTCTCCAAGTTGGACGCGCGCACCCCTAGCCTCGACGTCGACCTGCTGCGCGCCATCATCGCGCTGGGCAAGAGCCTGAGGCTGCGCGTGACGGCCGAGGGCATCGAGACGAAGGAGCAGAACAACATCCTCCGCGCCTTGCAGTGCGACGAGGGCCAAGGCTTCCTCTTCAGTCAGCCCGTGCCAGCCGAGTACGTCATGGCGTCGGCCTGACGCCCGCCCACTCGCGCCTGTCGTGCGAGCGCTAGGTCACCCAGCCGTGCGGCCTATAAGATGACGAGTCATCGACGCTGCCTA
>JBIQMD010000364.1:0-2634 GCA_044463725.1 Truepera radiovictrix | reverse complement strand
AAGGGTAGTTGGAGAGCTATCCATATGCGGTCAGATGAGCTTCGAGCGTGCCCACACGCTGAAGCCGTCGATGATGAGGACCACCGCGAAGATGACCGCTATGAGAGCGGCCACGCCGGTGTAGTCGAAGAAGTTCATGTAACGCAGCAGCAGTTGCCCTATGCCGCCAGCACCTACGAGCCCTATGACGACAGACGCGCGGACGTTGATCTCGAACACGTAGAGGATGTACGACACCATGGTGGCCGCCACTTGCGGCACGACCGCGAAGATTATGGTCCGGTTACGGCCCGCCCCGGCGGCGCGAAGTGCTTCCAGCGGGCCTGGATCGATTGCCTCAACCGTCTCGGAGCCGAGCTTGGCCAGCACCCCCGCGCTGAAGAGCGTCAGCGCCACCACGCCCGGTAGACCACCGAGTCCCAGGACGGCGACGAACAGGGCAGCCCAGAGTAGGTCAGGTATCGATCGCAGGACTGTGAGAAGGGTGCGGAACACCCACATGGTCACTGGGTCGGTGGTGGTGTTGCTAGAGGCCAGGAAGATCAACGGCAGCGCGAGCAGGGATCCCAGTATGGTGGCCACATATGCTATTTGGATCGTCTGGAGAAGCGGTGCCCAAATCTGGGGCAGCGCCGACCAGTCCGGAACGAGTCGCCCGAAGAACCTGAAGAAATCGGCAGTGCCGGTGAACAGTGCTTCAAGGTTGAAGTTGGTCTGGCGGAAGGCGATGACGAGCAGGGACGCGACCACCGCCAGCGAAAGCAGTGACCTGAGGCGCGTGCTGCCCGGGGGGCGCGGCAGGGCGGGTGCTTCAGGCACCGCGGAGGTCCTTCTGCTCGAGCGGACGACCGTAGATGTCCTCGAAGACGGAGTCGGAGGCTTCTTCGGGCGTGCCGTCGAACACAATCAGGCCGTCACGCATGCCGATGATGCGGTCGGCGTAATCGCGGGCCATGTCGATGAAGTGGAGGTTCACCATAGTGGTGATGCCGTCCTCACGCGCGATCCGCTTGAGGTCCTTCATGACCGAGTGCGAAGTGGGTGGGTCGAGGCTGGCGACGGGCTCGTCGGCCAACATGACCGACGGCTTCTGTGCCAGCGCCCGGGCAATGCCTACGCGCTGCTGCTGGCCTCCAGAGAGCGCGTCGGCTCGCACGAACGCCTTTTCGGGAATACCGACCCGTGCGAGGCACTCGTGAGCGAACGCCACATCCGCCTTAGGGAAGGCGCCCAGCACCCCACGCCACGCGGGGAGGTCGCCCAAGCGGCCCGAAAGCACGTTACGGAGCACGCTGGAACGTTTGACCAGGTTGAAGGTTTGGAAGATCATGCCGATGTCTGAACGTGCCTTACGCAACGCTCCACCCCTGGCGGGGGTGATGTCAACGCCGTCTACGTTCACGTTCCCCTTGGAGGGGACGACGAGGTTATTGACGGTGCGTATAAGGGTGGACTTGCCGGCGCCCGAAAGGCCGACGACCACAACGAACTGGCCGCGAGGGATCTCAAGTGAGACTCCCTTAAGCGCCTTGAGGCCGGTTTTGTAGACGACCTCTACGTCTTTGAAATGGATATGAGTCACGACGAACATAACGCTACACGAGAACGGGCGGTCGGGAATAGCCCCGACCGCCCGTCCCATGTTCAAGCCCTTAGACGGGCCGCGGCGTTACTGGCGCTGGAAGGTCGCCGAAACTTCGCGGACGATGTCGTATACGGACGGGTCCGTGATGCGGGCGAACTCGGTGACGTTGAAGAGCGTGCTGGTGAGTTCCTTGCCCTCAGGGGTGTTGGCGATGTCGATGAGGGCCTGAGCGATCTGGTCGGCCAGTTCGGGGTCGAGGTCCTTACGCACGACGGCGCCGTCGTTGGGGATGTCGTCGGAGTAGCCGAGGATGCAGACGACTTCCTTCACGTCGGGGAAGTCACCCTCGATGGTCTCGCGACCGTCGGAGCCGGGTGAGCCGCCGAACGTGACGGAGACGTCGACGTCACCGTTGTATACGGCCAGAGCGGAGGCGTCGTGCGAGCCGGCGAACACAGAGGTCATCTCGGTGTCGGGATCGATGCCGTGTGTGGTCTTGAGGGTCACGTACGGGAACTGGTAACCCGAAGCCGAGCCTGGATCAACGAAGGCGATGGTGCGGCCGCGGAGATCCTCGAAGGACTCAATACCACTGTCGCAACGGACATTGAACTGCGCACGGTAGGTGGTGCTGCCCTGGCGCACGGAGGCGAGGATGGGCACCGCGCCGTAGGCGTCGATGGCCTGCACGAGGGCGGCGGGGCCGAACAGGCCGATGTCCACGCGTCCCGTACCGATGGCTTCCACCAGGCCGACGAAGTTGGTGGAGACGAAGGTCTCGACCGGGATCAGGAGGCGCTCGGAGAGCATGGCGGCGATGGGATCGAGGCTATCGACGATGGCGTCAGCTTCGCGGCTGGGTACCATGCCAAGGACGAGCTTGTCTGGCATATCGCCCTGAGCGAAGGCGTTGCCGCCGAACAGGCTCAGGACCAAGACGGCCGCAGCTAGGGTAGAGAAGAGCTTCTTCACTGATTCCTCCAACGCGTTTTGGCGCTTACGGAGGCGGACCGGTAGCTGCTGGTGACCAGCTGCATGGCCCATCCGTC
>JBIQMD010000363.1:0-2647 GCA_044463725.1 Truepera radiovictrix | reverse complement strand
GTACGTCGAAGCGTTCGCCGTACAACTCCTCGCGCTCCAGCTCGAAGTGATCAGGCACGCCAGCCATGAGCGGGTGAGACGGCTGCAGGTTCCATAACCGCTCCTTCTCGTCCGCCTCACGCCACCTCAGCGAGGCGTTCGTGCCGAGCAGCTTCTGGAACGGCTTCGAATAGTGCGCCGAGTGCAGCGCAACGAAGCCCATGCCACCAAGCACGGCGCGGTGCACGCGCTCGACTACCGCGTCTGCTACCCGGTCGTGGGCCTTGTGGCCCCACCAGAACAGCACGTCCGTGGCGTCGAGCACCGCTTGCGTTAGGCCGTGCTCGTCCTGGCGCAGGGTAGCGAAGCTCACCTCTGCGCCCGTCAGGCGCGTGATGGCCTCACCCAAGGCGGCGTGGATGCCTTTGGGGTAGATGGCCTGCACGACGTCGCTCTCAACCTCGTGGAGGTACTCGTTGAAGATCGTGACCCGCATCGGTTCTGCCTTCCCTTCGGCGGTTAGGCGCTTCAGTCCGTGACCGCGCCGAGCGAAGCGCTCGACACTTGTTTGGCGTACTTGGCGAGCACCCCGCGTTGGTAACGGGGCGGCGGCGGTCTCCAGGCTGCGCCCCTGCGTGCCATCTCGGCGGAGTCGACCTCGAGCTGGATGAGGTTGTGTTCCGAGTCGATGGTGATGGTGTCGCCCTCATGCACCAGCGCAATCGGCCCGCCAACGGCCGCTTCCGGCGCAACGTGCCCGACGACGAAGCCGTAGGTGCCGCCCGAGAAGCGCCCGTCGGTGATGAGGCCAACCGAGTCGCCTAGGCCGCGGCCGATGATGGCACTGGTCGGGGAGAGCATCTCGCGCATGCCAGGCCCGCCCTTCGGGCCTTCGTAGCGGATGACGATGATGTCGCCAGCCTTGATCTTGTCAGTAAGGATGGCCTCGAGGCAGTCCTCCTCGCTCTCGAACACGCGCGCCGGGCCCGTGATGCTCGAGTGCGTAAGGCCGGTGGTCTTGGCGACGGCGCCCTCGGGCGCCAAGTTGCCGCGCAGCACGTTGAGGTGACCGTGGGGGTACAGGGGTTGGTCGAACGGGTGGACTACGTCCTGGCCGAACGGCGGGCGACCAGACACGTTCGCCAGGTTCTCGGCGACGGTCTTGCTCGTGCACGTCATGCAGTCGCCGTGGAGCAGACCGGCGTCGAGCAGCATCCGCATGATGAGCGGGATACCGCCCACGGCGTTCAAGTCCGTAGCGACGTACTTGCCGGATGGCTTGAGGTCGCACAGCACCGGGGTAGTGCGGCGAAGCTCCTCGAAGTCATCGATGGTGAGCGGCACGTCCATGGCATGCGCAACGGCGAGCAGATGCAGCACGGCGTTAGTGCTGCCACCGACCGCCATGATCACGCGGATGGCGTTCTCGAACGCCTCACGCGTCATGATGTCGCGCGGCGTGATGTTCTGTTCGACGAGCTTGACGAGCGCCCGCCCACTCTCGGCGGCACTGTCGCTCTTCTCCTCGTCCACGGCAGCCATGGTGGCGGAGAAGGGTAGGCCCATGCCCATGGCCTCGATGGCTGCAGACATGGTGTTGGCCGTGTACATGCCACCGCATGAGCCCGCGCCGGGGCAGGCAGCGCGCTCTACGGCGTTGAAGGTCGGCAGGTCCATGCGGCCAGCCGCCCGAGCGCCAACTGCCTCGAAGACGCTGACGATCGTGAGGTCCTTGCCGTCCAAGTGCCCCGGCTTGATGGTGCCGCCGTACACGTAGATGCTTGGGATGTTGAGGCGTGCGAGGGCGATCAAACCGCCAGGCATGTTCTTGTCGCAACCGCCGACGACCAGCATGCCGTCCATGCTCTGGCCGCGCCCGACGGTTTCGATACTGTCCGCGATGACCTCGCGGGACACTAGCGAGCACTTCATGCCCTCAGTACCCATCGAGATGCCGTCGGAAATGGTGATGGTGCCGAAGAGTTGCGGCATGCCGCCAGCTTCGCGTACGGCGGCTTCGGCCGTTTCGGCCAGGGCGCCAAGGCCGGAGTTGCACGGTGTGATGGTGCTGTGGCCGTTCGCGATGCCGATTATGGGCTTGTCGAAATCGCCATCCTTGAAACCAACCGCGCGGAGCATGGCGCGGTTCGGCGCTCGTTGGTCACCTTGCGTCGTCACAGCGCTGTGGCGCTGATGGTGGGGCTGGTCTGGGCCGGTTGGCATAGCGGACTCCTCCGTAGTCGGCATTCTATAACCGCTCCCCGCGGGCAGGCCGCTCGGGAGGGCATTAGGCGGCGTGCTAGAGTCGCGCCACATGTCTGTCAAGTTCGGACTGCTAGGCATCTTGGCGCGCCAGTCCCAGCACGGCTACGAGCTGAAGCGCTCCTTCGAGCAGGTGACTGGTGGCTTCTGGCGCCTCAATCCCGGCCAGATCTACCAGTCTCTAGAAGCTCTGGCGGCTGAGGGGCTCGTCAGTTACACGGTGCAGCCCCTCGACGCGGCCCCTGACCGCAAGGTCTACGCCGTAACCGAGTCCGGCAGGCGCGCACTGGACGAGTGGCTGGCTAGCGGGGAAGCGCGCGTGCGGCCCCTGCGCGACGAGCTGTTCGTGCGCCTGGCCGTGATGACCGACAGGCCACTTGAAGAGTCGTTGGCGCTGCTAGCCGAC
>JBIQMD010000362.1:0-2658 GCA_044463725.1 Truepera radiovictrix | reverse complement strand
GACTAATATCGGCATGCCGACCAATCTCTACATCCAATTCGTGCTGGCCACGGTGGTCCTGTTCGGGCCAGGACTGAGGTTCTTCCGCAAGGGCATCCCGAA
This sequence comes from Truepera radiovictrix, assembly GCA_044463725.1. GTDB lineage: Bacteria > Deinococcota > Deinococci > Deinococcales > Trueperaceae > JAAYYF01. Next base: position 2,556 of record JBIQMD010000362.1, on the reverse strand, counting down.
CCTGCTGCGCGGCACGCCGGACATGAACTCGCTGGTGGTGCTCGGCACCAGCGCGGCCTGGGGCTATTCGATCGTCTCCACCTTCTTACCCTCGGTGCTGCCGAGCGGCACGACCACGCGGTCGTCGCCTTTCAGATAGTCCTCTACCTGCATCCAGTTCATTTCACTTACCTTCATCGGCGCTCTCCTTGTTGGCGACGGCGTGTCGCAGGGAACTCAGTAGTGGGAGGACAAATGCGGTTATGACGCTCGGTTCGGGCTCGTGACGGAACTCAAATGCCGTTAACCCCGAGGGGAGGTGCTGCAACACGACATCGGCGCCTGTGCTGTAAACGAGCGCATTGCACCAAGCGGCAACATCGCTACTCGCCGGTTGGTCGTATGGAAGGATGCGCCGCTCTCGCACGTGAGGTGCGTAGCGCGCCACGTTCCTGAGCAGCGTAGGCAGAAACTCTGGCACGGCGGCCGTGACAGCCAGCCGCGTGTCGGGCGCCAAGGCGGCCAGGCGGGTACGGGTTGCCGTGGAAGGGATGAGGGGCAGCGCCACGATGGCGGCGTCTGGACCAACCAACCCGCGCAGTTCCTTCTCGCGGTTGGCTAGCGTTAGGTAGGCGTGGAAGGGCGGGTCGGGCAGGCCTTCGCTCGTCAGGCGCTCGAACGTAGTGGCGCGCAGCGTCTCCGACTTCGGAAGGTGGCGGCGGACGTGGTCCGCGTAGCCTTCGGTGGCTTCCTCGTAGATGCCTACGTAGAGAAGCCGGAGTCCTCGTCCTGCTGGCGGCATATGACTGGCTCGCAGCATGGCCGCCTCGGCCGCCGCCAACGGGGTCACGCCGATGGCTTCGGCCCTGGCGAACAGGTCCTCGACTGCCCGGTGCAGCGCGCCAAGCACGCCAGCTTCCGGCGTGGGGGGTAGGCGGTCAGGGACGTATGTTCCGCGGCCCTGTTGGCTCGCCAAGAGACCGGCTTCCTGGAGCTCTTTGTACACGTGTGACACCGTGACTGGCGCTACCGATAGGTCCCGCGCCAACTGGCGCACGGACGGTAGCTTGGTTCCCGGAGCTATGTCGCCGGTGGCAATGCCGTATTCAATCTGTCCGCGCAGTTGTGCGTTCACCGAGATCGGCAGACTGCGGTCAAGCATGAAGTTCAGGCTCGTCGAGCCAGCTAGCGTTGAAGGTTCGTCTGTCATGAACTCACCGGCTCCTCCAAATGGCAAGCGTGGAGGCGGCCATCTGCTCGCGGCAGAAGCAAAGGCACGTCGCGGCTGCAGCGGTCTATGGCTACAGGACAACGAGGGTGGAACGGGCAGCCGCTCGGAACGTGCAGGGGGCTGGGTAGTTCGCCCGTAAGTGCAGTGGTCTCCGTCTTCTGGTCTGGATCGATGGTGGGCGCGGCCGAGAGTAGTGCCTTGGTGTAAGGGTGGCGCGGGTCGCTGAACAGCTCCTCGGTTTCCGCGACTTCGACCACGCTGCCCAAGTACATGACCGCGACGCGGTGCGAGATGTGGCGCACCAACCGTAGATCGTGCGCGACGAATAGCACCGTGAGGTTCAACCGCGATTGCAGTTCAAGGAGGAGGTTGATGACTTGTGCTTGCACGCTTACGTCAAGTGCCGAGACGAGCTCGTCGGCCACCAGAGTTTCGGGTTCGAGAGCTAACGCCCGCGCGATGCCAATTCTTTGCCGCTGCCCTCCCGAGAACTCGTGGGGCATGCGCTCGGCTGCGTCGACTGGCAGGCCGACCAGGTCAAGCAGTTCCGCCACGCGTTCGGCCACCTTGTTCCTGGGCCGCATGTTGTGCACCAACAGTGCCTCGCGCAAGACCTGCCCCACGCTCATCCTAGGGTTGAGGCTGGCGTAAGGATCCTGGAACACCATCTGCACCTTGCGGTGATAGGTCCGGAGTTCCTCGCCGCTTAAGTCGAGCACGTCGTCGCCTTGGTACCTGATCTGGCCGGAGTCCGGTTCATGCAGGCGCACTAGGCAGCGCGCCAACGTCGACTTCCCGCAGCCCGATTCACCGACGATGCCGAGCGTCTCGCCCTGGGCGACCTGAAGGGACACGCCGTTTAGCGCCTTGACGGCTCGCTTAGGTTCGCGGCGAACGCGTTGGAGCATGGTGATGGCCACCGGGAACGTCTTGACGAGGCCGTCGATCTCGAAGGCGAGGGGCGGAGTGATCTGGGCGGTCATGCTTTTCCGTCCCTGAACACGGGCAGCTTGTCGTGATGGATGCAGGCAGTCAGGTGGCCTTCACTAGTCTGCACGAGTTCGGGTTCCGCCTCGCGGCAGGCGTCCGTTACGTAGCCGCAGCGTGGCGCGAACGCGCAGCCGCGTGGCAGGTTGGTCACATTAGGCGGCGATCCAGGGATCGGTTGCAGCGGTTGGCGGCTATCGCCACCTTCCGGCAGGGAGAGTCGCAGTCCAACCGTATAGGCATGCTTCGGCTCGGTGAACAGGTTGCGGACGGGCGCTAACTCTACAAGCTTGCCTGCGTACATCACGGCCACGCGGTCGCAAGTTTGCGCGATGACTCCAAGGTCGTGAGTCACTAGG
>JBIQMD010000361.1:0-2662 GCA_044463725.1 Truepera radiovictrix | reverse complement strand
TGCCACTCATGCGCGTGCGCGTGATCGTCACGCCTCAGGAGTACCAGCTCTCTGCCATCGAGCCACTGCCGTTCAAAGAGCTGGACGACGCTGAGCGGGCAGTACTAGAAGGGATGGGGACGTGGCGCGACTAGCCATCTTCACCGAGCGTTACACCATCCGCTCGTCCGTAGAACTTACGGCCCTAACGAACTTCCGCCTGGCGGCGTTCGAGTTGGGTCACGAGCTAGACTTCCTCTTCAAGCACGAACTCAAGTACCTCAAGAACTACGACGGTATCTTCATCCGCGCCCTTACGGACCCGCTCAACGCTTCGTACGTAGTGGCGCGACAGGCCGAACTCCTAGGCAAGCGCGTGCTTGACCACTCGAGCGCCATCCTCATCTGCTGCGACAAGGTCAACATGTACTCGCGCCTCATGGCGCAGAACGTGCTCGTCCCTGAGACGCGCTTCTTGGAGGAGGCCGACCTTACGGCCATGACGGCAGCGCGGCTCTTCGAGGAACTCGGCACGCCGCTCGTCCTGAAGGCCCCGAACTCGAGCTTCAGCGCCTACGTAGACAAAGTGGCGACCCCGGACGCCTTCGTGAAGGTCGGCAAGCGCTTCTTGCGCCGCTCCGACCGTGTCGTCGTGCAGCAGTACATCCCGAGCGATTTCGACTGGCGCGTCATCACGCTAGACGGCAAGGTCCTGGCCGTCGTCAAGTACGCGTTCGCGCCCGCACAGTGGAAGCTCATGGACAGGGCAGAGGGGGGTGAGTGGGCGAAGACGGTCGCGACGCACCGCGATGAGGCCAACCCCAAGCTCATCGCCACGGCACTAGCCGCAGCCAACGCCATCGGCACGAGCCTCTTCGGTATCGACCTGAAGGAGATCGGCGGCGAGTTCTACGTCATCGAAGTCAACGACAACCCGACCATCCAGGCGGGCGACGAGGACCAGAAGAACCCCGAGATCTACAGCGAGATCGTCAACTACCTTGCCGGAGGTGCTTGACCGAGCCCCAGCGTTCGAGCACGACCATGGCTCGGTGACGAGCGCGGCCCCAGCGGCTCACTTGGTCGAAGAACTCGCGCTTGATGGGCAGGTGAACGGCGTCGGCTCGGCTAGTGCCTTCCGGCACCAGCGGGTCATGCAGGTAGAGGTGGTCGTCGTCGTAGCCGGTGATGACCACCCAGTGCGGCACGCGCTCGTCGTACAAGCGGTAACCGGAGAGCAGCACGAGCGGCACGGCGCCGCGCGCGATGGCGTCAGCTGCGTCTTGGTGCCCAAAATCGCGCAGCTCGACCTTGCCGCCCAACCCCCGCAACTCGCGTTCGAAGGTCGTGTGCGAGATGCGCACGACCTCCTTCTTCTCCCCACGCACGCTATCCAGGAACGGCACGCCGGAGTCAGGCGAAACGACGACGGCCTGGAAGCCGCGCCGTAACGCGGCGACCGCCAGGCCGTGCGCGCTGCAGCCGCCGTGGCCGGACAGCATGAACACCGTGGTGGCCTCGCGCCACAGCGCCAGCTCAAGCCAGCGCTCGAGCGGCACCGGGTAGTCGTGGTAGCGCATGGCCATCATGAGGGCCGCTGGACCGCAAGTGAAGTCGAGCGTCTGCGGGTAGTAGGGCACGCCAAGCACGGTGGCGCCGCCAGCAACGAAGCGCTTGTGCATGCGCAAGGCGCTCGAGTGGTCCTCGTAGTAGTCGGCGGTGCGGCCACGCTGCGTGTAGCCCGCCGCTTGGTATAGCGAGATGGCCGTGGCGTTGTCCTCGCGCACCTCGAGGCGCATGACGATAGCGCCGCGTTCACGCGCGCCCTCCTCTGCTGCCTCGAGTAGTCGACGCGCGATGCCGCGCCCGCGGTAGGCGGGGTTGACGACCATCGAGTAGAGCCTGGCAGACTCGAACCCGCGGCGGAAGAGCACGATGGCGTCACCCATGACCTTGCCGTCTGCCTCTGCCACCCACACGTCGGCACTGTCCCTCCCAAGCAGGCGCACGAGCGACGAGCGCGACATGCGGTCGCCTGGGAAACCCATCTCCAGCTCGAGCAGCGCCTCGATATCGCTGCGTTCCGCGCGCCTGACGGATACTCCACCGACGCGGGTCGTTGCCACCACTTTCATGAGCCCAAGAGCTCCGTCACCGCCTCGCGCAGGGCGGGAGCCACTGCCGCGACGTCGCCGACGATGCCGTAATCTGCGACCTTGAAGATGGGCGCCTCTGCGTCCTTGTTGACGGCCACGATCACCTTCGAGCGGTTCATGCCTGAGAGGTGCTGCACGGCACCTGAGATGCCGAGGGCGATGTAGAGGTTGGGGCTGACGCTCTTGCCAGTCTGGCCGACCTGTTCGTCGTACGGGCGCCAGCCAGCGTCGACAACGGCGCGGGTGGCGGCCACGCCAGCGTGCAGCGCGTCAGCTAACGACTCGACCTCGCGCGTGAAAGCTTCCGCGCTGCCAAGCCCGCGCCCGCCAGCCACCACGACTTTCGCTTCCTCGAGTGGCACGCGTCCTGCGCTAGCGGCCGAGCGCTGCCCGACCTCAACGCGCGCGTCGGCGGCCGTTAGGGTAGGAGCGAACTCGGAAACGCTGCCTTGTGCGCCCGCCTCGGCTGGCTTGAAGATGTTCGGTTTGACGCTCACGACGCGCGCCTTGACGCCCGCCGCCGTTCT
>JBIQMD010000360.1:0-2664 GCA_044463725.1 Truepera radiovictrix | reverse complement strand
GCTGTCCGTTCGCGGCAGACGAGCTCGTAGGCAACCTCCCCACCGAGCACGTGCTCCCTTGGCTCGTTGGCGAGGGCCTCGACGTGGCGCCAGACCTTACGGCGCTGCCTGACCTTGCGGGCGATGCGCACCGCCTCGCGCACCTCGGCGCCTAACGCTCGCGGCCCGTGCTGCGGCGCGTCTGGCGCGGCCCCAGCCTCAGCTCTTGGCGCCTGCGTTGCGGTTCAGCTCGGCTTCGACGGCGGCCAACATCTTGGCCTCTGCCTCCGCGAGAGTGCCCGTGATGGTGGCGCCAGCTGCGGCCACGTGCCCGCCGCCGCCAAGCGCTAAGCAGATGCGCTGCGCCGAGACGCCCCCGCGCGTTCTCACGCTGACCTTGACGGTTGCGCCGCGCTCCTTCAGCAACACGGCAACCTCAGCACCATCTGCGTAGCGGATCACCCCAACGAAGTCATCGGAGTCATCGTCGGCGTCGCCATCACGCATTCCGCCCGTCAACTGCGCGTAGACCAGGCGCCCGCCGAAAGCGAACTTGACCGTCGCCATGACCTTTGCCAGCAACCCGAAGTAGCTGGTGTTGCGCCACTGCAGTCGGTCAGTCAGCCCGACGTAATCGACGCCGACGTCGATGAGCTCACCCGCCACCATGAGCACCTCGCGGTTAGTGTTCCCGAAGCGAAAGTTGCCAGTGTCGGACAAGAGCCCAGCCAAGCAGGCCGTTGCCATGTCACTCGTCCACGTGACGCCGAGCGCGTCGATGAACTCCTTGACGAGCATCGCGGTCGCGGCCTTACTGGGCTCTACCACGGCAAGGTCACCGAAGCGCGCGTTGGTGCCGTGGTGATCTAGGTTGAAGACGGCTGCGGCGCCCTCCAACGGCGCCCCGGCCGCGCGCCGTGGCTCACCGACATCGAGGACGAACAAGAGCGTCTCCGGCTGCAGTTCCGTGAGCGGCGCCGACAACTCGCCCTCCTCAGCCAAGAAGCGCAAGAAAGCTGGAGGGGTGAGAGGCACGACGACGGACTTGCCAAGCGAACGCAAAGCGCGAGCGAGAGCCAGTGCACTGCCTAACGCGTCACCGTCAGGGTCAACGTGAGCGACGATCACCATGGGACCCTGCCAGGCGCGGGCACGAGCTGCCATCTCGCGTAGCACCGCAGCGTAATCGGCATCCCCGTGGTTATCAACGAAGTGAGACATGCGACGCATGATACTTGCCTGTCGCGAAAGCCCCTCATAATGTGACCATGGACCCGAGTGATGGCCGGCCACGGCAGCTTCCAGGTGAGATTCAGTTGACGAGCGACGAGCACGCGCTGCGTGCGTCAAGCGACCACGAGGAACTCTACGAAACTGCCGCGGTTGACTATCACAGCGACCAACCAGCCAGCGCAACACCACCGGGGCAAGGCGTCAAGCGCCTGCGGCAAGTCCGCGCCTTCACGTGGGTGCTGCTCGCGCTCTTCGCGCTCACGGCCGTCCTAGGCAGCCAGCTGCGGCCAGAACGGCAGCTCATGCACGTGGCGGGCACCTCGCCTGCCATCGAGGTGCCGACTGGTCAGCTACTGACTGCTTTCGACAAGTCGCGAGACGCCACGGTGAGGCTGGAGGCGCGCTGCATCGGCGTCGGCGGCCACGTGCTTGGCGTTGGAACGGGTTTCTTCGTCTCAGAGGATGGCCTGCTGCTCACGGCCTATCACGTCGTCACGGCAGAGACCAACGCCCCATGCCGCGCTAAGCTCGTGGCCGTAACCACCGAACGCCAGGAGTACAACCTCGAGCTTGTCGGCTTCGACGCCTACATGGACCTCGCGGCGCTCAAAGCCGAGGTACCCGATCCAGTGCCGTTCATACCGCTCGCGGTGCGTCTTCCGAGCCCCGGCACGGGCGTCGTAGCCATCGGCAACAGCCGCGACGACTTCATGGGCGCACGCGCGGGCAGGGTCACGCGCCTTGGCGTGCAAGCGGGGCGTGCGGACTTCGCGAGTGACACCATCGAGTTGACGAACTCCCTCGCGCCAGGCGACTCTGGCGGGCCCGTCATCAACGCGCGCGGCGAAGCCGTTGGCGTCGTGAGTTACATCAGCTTCAACCCCAACGCCATGAGCTCGCAGTCGTACGTACCGCCGTTCCTGCAAGGCTTGAGCCTCGCCCGTGATTTCGCCGGTTACGCCGTGCCAGTCACGCAACGCAGTGACCTTGTGGACGCCGTGCTCGCAGGGCAACGGCGTGACGTGCCGGTGGTTGGCTTCCGCTGGCGCGACGGGCTCGATTACGACCCGGCGAAGAGCCCTCACTACCTGGGTTCACGGCCAGGGCCGATCGTCGACAGCGTCGCTCCAGGCGGCCCTGCCGATCTCGCTGGCCTCAAGGGCCTACAGCAGGCGACCGTCGTCAACGACGACGGTACGGTCACGCTCGAGCCCGTCGCGGACGTCATCGTGGCGGTCAACGGCACTCCAACGCCGACCTTCTACGACCTGCTGGCGCTCATCAGGAGCCAGAACATCGGGGACGTCGTCACCCTTACAGTGCAGCGCGGCAACGCCACCTTCAGGCTAGAGATGAAGCTGGCGGCAAGCACCGCGATCTTCGCTGGGAGTTGAGCAACTAGCAAGACGTAAGTAGCGCGAGGTGGGGGAGACCTCGCGCTACGTCTAATTC
>JBIQMD010000359.1:0-2668 GCA_044463725.1 Truepera radiovictrix | reverse complement strand
GCCAAGCGGGTAGTGCGAGAAGTCGCTCCACTGCTCCAGGAAGTACTCAAGCACGTGGTAGCCGATGGCCCTGATGTGAGTGCCGTGCACGGCACTCACCTCGCTCAAGTGTGGAGCGTAGATGATGAGCTCGCCGCCCGCTTCCAGTGCCGGCTCGAGCTTGTACATCGCCTTGCCCGCCGTCCACAGCTCCTCGTACATGGGTGGGGCGCACGACAAGATGCGCTTGAACGGCTTCTCGACCCACCGCACGTGCCGCTCGCTCGAGAGGTCGGCCGCCGCAGACCACGCTTGCACGACGTCGCCGATGAACACGCCAGCGAGGTCGTTACCGACGACCACGACGGCAGCCAGCGTTACGGGCGTGCTGAGTAGCTCGGCAGCGGCGTGGATCATGGCACGCACCGGCGTGTCCTTGATGCCGATGGTGCCGCGCACCCCTGCAAGGGCACCTAGCCAGTGCGTCACGTCGATCATGTCCGAGCCACTGATGCCAGGGAACAAGTACTTGGCGCCGCCTGAGAAACCAACCACCTCGTGAGGGAAGGTCGGGCCGAGGATCAGGATCTCATCGTGCTCGAGGGCCGCGCGGTTGAGACGCACGTCGACGTCGCCTCCGAGCGTCGGGTGCCAGCGGTCACTAGCGATCTCTTTCACCCGCGACTGCGGCAGTGTACCGATGCTGACGAGGGTGCCCTCCTCGTACCAGCCGTGGTTGACGATGCGCACGTTCGCGTAATCGCGTTCCTTCGTCTCAGCGGTGAGGCCAACGAGCCTCAGGAGGTGGTCAGGGTCGAGCGGCACATGCGTGCCGAGCGCCACCATGAACGTAACGGCGCGCGCGTCATCTAGCGCCTGCATGACGCCGCGGAAGAGCAGCGGTAGCGGCACACTGCGCGTGTGGTCTGGGATGAGCACGAGCACGCTGCGGTCCGTGAAGTGGCCAGCTAGGCCAGCGTTGAGGGCTTCGAGTACCTCAGATTCCGCTAGGGTCTGACCCGCTGGCGCCCGGCGTTGCACCCGCGGGCCGCCGGAGTTCGGCTGGTGGTTGTTTGTCGTATCCATCTGAGCACTACCCTAATCGTTCATGGCCGCTTCGGACAGCCTGGCACGCTGGCCACGAGTTGCAAGCGGTCGACGAATGACAGAAGTCAACGTCACGCAGCCCACCTCGGGAGTAGCATCGACCTGTGACAAGCACGTCGCGCTCCCCACACGCGCCACTCAAGATCGTCGTGGTGTACGCCACCATGTTCGGCGCAACCGAATCGGTTGCCGAGACGGTGGCGCACGCCCTGACGGCCGAGTTCGGCGTCGAAGTAGTCTGCCGCGACGCCGCCTGGCTCGATTTCGCGGAGCTGCAGGACGCCGACCTCATCGTGATCGGCTCATCTACCTGGAACATCGGGCAGTTGCCTAGCGACTGGGAACTGCGCCTAGACGAACTAGCGGCGCTTGACTTGCGTGGCAAGTACGTTGCGCTGTTCGGCACGGGCGACCGCCGCGGTTACCCCGACACCTACCTCGACGCCCTCGACACCATCGCCCGCGCGCTCACGCCGACGGGCTGCGCGTTCATCGGCGAGTGGTCGACGGCTGGCTACGTGTTCACCGCCTCACTGGCGCTGCGCGGCGACAACTTCGTCGGGCTTGGCCTCGATGAGGATAACGACCCCGACCTCACCTCTGCCCGCGTGACCCTGTGGTGCGCGCAGTTGGCCAACGAGGCGAGTGCCTCCCAGGCGCTGGAGCGTGCCAGCTAGCGCCCTTGCGTTGGGGGCGAGAAACGGTCGTTGTTCAGGAGCCTCGCCGCTGAGGCCCGCCTTGCGGTCTGCTGGGGTAATGCTCTAGGACGGCGAGCGCACCCTGAGTTTCCGCAAGCGCATGTTCGAAGTGCCGATCGAGTTTCTGGGGCGTTGAGGGTAGCCCACGTCCGGGCCCAGCACAAGGCTCCCTCGACGACCTAGTCGACAAGCGCGGAGAGTCCCTTCCTTAGCCAGCGCAGAGATCGAAGTGGACGACGATGCCGAGTATGGCCCCCACCAAATCAAGGGCCAGCCGGCCTCCCCCACTGCCCCTGGTGCACCTGCGCCGCTTGGGCCGTGGTCTGCGCGCCTACGCCCCCGGTTACAATCGTGCGTGATATGCAAAACAATCAGGTAACCGTGCGCAGCGTACCGGCGTTGCTGCACGCCAGAGCCACCCAGACCGGCGTTGCCTTGCGCGTCAAGCGCTTCGGTCTTTGGGAGAAGATCTCGTGGGCGGAGTACGCTGCCCAGGTGAACGCCTTGGCGCGCGAGTTGATCCACTTCGGCTTGCAGGCCGGTGAGCGCGTAGCCGTACTGTGCGAGAACCGCCCTGAGTGGTTGATGGCCGACATGGCCATCCAGAGCGCGGGCGCTGCCACGGTAGGCGTTTACACCACCAGCAGCCCCGAGCAGCTCGCTTATCACATCAATCACTCCGACGCCGTCGGCCTCTTCCTCGAGGACGCCGAACAGCTCGAGAAGTGGTTGGCCGCAAAGGACGCCTGCCCTACCGTCGAATGGGTGGTGGTCATCGAACCGGAGGACGTCGAGGACACCCTCGCTTGGGACGACGTCATCGCTAGCGGCGCAGCGCGTTACGCCGCCGACCCGCAACCGGTGAGAGACCGCCTAGCCGCCAT
>JBIQMD010000358.1:0-2668 GCA_044463725.1 Truepera radiovictrix | reverse complement strand
GGCAGTCGTAGCTCACACGGCCGCGCGCGGCGAGGAAGGTCCTGACGACCTGACCAGCGAGCCGGGGCCCTAAGCAGAGGTCGTTTACAAGGTCATGAGCAACGCCGTCGCTATCCCAAGAAGTGCGCCGGCGAAAACCTGCGGGTAGGTGTGGCCCAACAGCGTCTTCAGGGCGCGCGGTTGGAAGCGCGCGTCGAACAGGTGGCCTAGCTCTCTAACGAGCTCGTTGATGGCCTCGGCCTGCCGGCCTGCCGCACGGCGGATGCCGGTGGCGTCGTACATGACGATCGAGCCGAACACGGCGGCGATCGCGAAGGTTGGGCTGCCCCAGCCGTACAACACGCCGATGCTGGTGGCCAACGCCGCAACGGAAGCAGTGTGCGACGACGGCATCCCGCCCGTGTCGAGCAGGCGCTCGGGCGCCCAGCGCCGCTCCAGTATGAGCACGAGCGTGACCTTGAGCACCTGCGCGGCCACGGTTGCCGCCAGCGCGGCCCACAGCGGCAAGTTGCCTAGTATGCCGCTCAAGCCCGGCGCCTCTCAAGCGCCGCCTTGACGGTGTTGCCGATCACCATGACGACGGTCATGAGCCCGGTTCCTCCGGGCATGGGCGTCAAGTGACCAGCCACCTGCGCCACGTCGGGGTGAACGTCGCCGGCGATGCCGTTCGCCTCGCGGGTCAACCCGACGTCGAGCACGGCGGCGCCCGGCTTCACCATCTCAGGGGTTATCAGGCGCGGGCTGCCCACCGCAGCCACCAGTATGTCCGCGCGCCGCGTTACCGCCCCAAGGTCATGCGTGCGCGAGTGCGCGATGGTGACGGTAGCGTTCCGTTGCAAGAGCAGGGCGGCCAACGGCTTGCCCACTAGGTTCGAGCGCCCGACGATCACTGCCTGTTTGCCTTCGATGGTCACCTGGTAATGATCGAGGAGAGCAACCACCCCCAACGGCGTTGCAGGGGCCAGACCCGTGCCTGCGCTCCACAGCCGCCCGACGTTCACGGGGTGAAGCCCGTCTACGTCCTTGGCCGGATCGATGGCCTCGAGCACGACGTTGGCGTCAACGCCAGGTAGCGGTAGTTGGACGAGGATGACGTCGACCTCTGCGTCTGCGTTGAGGTCTGCCACCAGCGCCAGCACCTCGTCAGTCTTCGTGCCGGCTGGCAAGACTACGGTTCGGGAGCGCACGCCAACGCGCGCCGCCGTTCGCTCCTTCGAGCGCACGTAGGACGCGCTCGCGGGGTCATCGCCCACACGCACGAAGACTAGCTGCGGCACGAAAGCCAAGCCCGCGACCTGAGCCCGCAGCCGTTCCACCACCGCCGCAGACACGACCTTACCGTCGAGCCTCACGGCCTCAGGAGCTTGGCTCATCTTCGTTCCCACTGACTAGCGGTTGCTCGCCCCCTGGTCTCTGGCCAACGCGCAGGAGCTTGGCCAGCACCCCGTTCACGAAGCGGCCAGACTCGTCACCGCCGAACTTCTTCGCCAGGCGCACGGCCATCTCGATGGCGACTTCTGGCGGCTCCGTGCCGTGGCGCATCTCGGTGAGGGCGATGCGCAAGACGTTGAGGTCCGTCTGCGACATCTGCCCGAACGACCAACCCGTGATGGTCGCGGCCAGCTCACCGTCCAGTGCTTCGCGATCGGCATCGAACGCCTTCAGCAGTTCTTCTGAGAACGCCAAGTCGCTCTGGTCGAGGGCCTCGCCGTAAACGGCGTCGTCTGGTTCGTCGTCTTCCTCTGCCAGCTCGATCCGTACGCTGCGCCACACGTCAAGCAACGGCTCGGCGCCGCGCTCGGACTGGAACAGGGTGCGGAACGCCAGCTCGCGCGCCTGGCGTCTACCCACGCTCGACGTCCTCGTCAGGCAGTTCGACGCTCTCCACGGCCACGTTCACACTGCGGACGACCAGGCCCGTCATCGACCCGATGGCCTCGCGAACAGCGCCCTGAACGGCGACCGCCACCTTGGGAATCTCGCTGCCGTAACTGACGGCGAGTGACAGGTCGACCCACACCTCGTCACCTTCACGGTCGATGTGTATGCCGCGTGGACGACGGCCACCCAAGAACTCACCCACCCGGGCAGGCGGTTGCGTTGGGCGCACACCACCCACTTGTTCGACGGCGAGCTGCGTGATGTTGAGCAGGACATCTGGCGAGATGGCTAGATCGGCGGTCTGACTCATGAGCTCATCCTACGGGCGATGAAGTTGGTATAGACGGCGCCGCGCCTGAAGAAGGCGTTGTCGAGCACTTTGAGGTGGAACGGCACGGTCGTCTTCACGCCCTCTATGACGGTCTCCTTGAGGGCCCGCTCCATGCGAGCGATGGCCTCCGGTCTGCTCGGCGCCCACGCAACGATCTTGGCGACCAGGCTGTCGTAGTTGGGAGGAATGCGGTACCCGGAGTAAACGTGCGAATCGACGCGGATGCCGGGGCCGCCAGGCCAGTGGACGTCGGTAATGACGCCAGCGCTTGGCCTGAAGTCGTGGTCTGGATCCTCGGCGTTGATGCGGACCTCGATGGCGTGGCCGCGCACCTCCAGCTCTGACTGCTTGAACTGCATGCCAAGACCGGCCGCCACTCTGAGTTGCTCCTGCACCAGGTCGGTCTGCGTGATCATCTCCGTGACCGGGTGCTCGACCTGAATGCGGGTGTTCATC
>JBIQMD010000357.1:0-2675 GCA_044463725.1 Truepera radiovictrix | reverse complement strand
GATGCCTGCCAGGGCATTACACGCGTGAACCTGGCCTCCGACTTGGGGCACTTCGTGGTGCGGCGCTCCGACGGCCTGTGGGCGTACCAGTTGGCGGTGACGGTCGACGACGCCGCGATGGGCATCACCGAGGTCGTGCGTGGCGCCGACCTGCTTACGAGCACCTCGGCGCAGTTGGCGCTCTACCGTGCCCTAGAGCTAACGCCGCCGACCTATGCCCACGTTGGGCTAGTGCGTGACGAAGCAGGCGAGCGCCTCGCCAAGCGCAACGGCGCCCTAACGCTTCACGAGTTGCGGGCGGCGGGCGTGCGGCCAGAGCGCGTCGTCGGCCTGATCGCCAACCAGCTCGGGGTTACTAGCGGGCTAGAGGAACTGGCGCTACCCGAACTCCTCGCCGCGTTCGACCCCGCGCGCCACGCCTGTGCAGCCGCCACACTGCGCAGTACGGACCTCTCGTGGCTGATGGCCTGAGCAACCAGAAGGCCCGCGCCGGCCTTGCCAGGCGCGGCGCGCACGCGTAGAATTCCAGCATGCGCCCAAGGTCTCGTGTTCGCACGCCGCGCGCGTTCAAGCACCGCCACCAGCGTTGGTGGCGGCAGCTCGCGGATTGAAAGCGCCGTCAGCCAAGAGCTGGCGCCCACATCGCACGACTACCACCTCACAGTATGGCGGCGTTACGGCCGCTCACCAGCCCGCACACCAAAGTGCAGGAGGACGCATGCTCACCGTTACACCTGAGACCCCGCCAGCCGAGGCAGGCCTGACGGCCCGCTTCCCACTCCCAGACGAACGCGGCCGCTTCGGCACGTTCGGGGGGCGTTACGTGCCTGAGACCCTCATCCCTGCGCTTGACGAGCTCCAGGCCGCCTACGATGCCGCCAGGCAAGACAGCGTGTTCGTGAACGAGTACGCCGCCGTGCTGCGCGACTACGTCGGCCGGCCAAGCCTCCTCTACTTCGCACGCAACCTAACCGAGCAACTCGGCGGCGCGCGCGTCTACTTGAAGCGCGAGGACCTGAACCACACTGGGGCGCACAAGATCAACAACACCATCGGCCAGGCGCTCGTCGCGCGGCGGATGGGCAAGCGCCGCGTGATCGCCGAAACGGGGGCCGGTCAGCACGGTGTCGCGGCCGCCACGGCAGCCGCCCTGTTCGGGCTCGAGTGCAGGGTCTACATGGGCGAGGAGGACGTGCGGCGCCAAGCGTTGAACGTCTACCGCATGCAGCTACTCGGCGCCGAGGTCGTACCCGTAGCCAGCGGCACGAAGACCCTGAAGGACGCCACCAACGAGGCCATCCGCGACTGGGTGACCAACGTGCGCGACACCTTCTACATCCTCGGTTCCGTCGTCGGCCCTCACCCCTACCCGATGCTCGTCCGCGACTTCCAGAGCATCATCGGCCGCGAGGTCGCGCAGCAGTTGGAGGCCGTCGAGGGTAGGTCCGTCCCTGACGCCATCGTGGCGTGCGTTGGCGGTGGCAGTAACGCCATCGGCATCTTCGCGCCGTTCGCGTACTTGGCGCCGGCCAAGCGGCCGCGGCTCGTCGGCGTCGAAGCGGGCGGGCACGGTCTGGCGAGCGGACTCCACGCTGCCTCCGTTGCGGGCGGCAAGACCGGCGTGCTGCACGGTTCTCGCATGTACCTGCTTTCGGACGCCGACGGGCAGATCTCACCGCCGCACAGCGTTTCTGCTGGCCTCGACTACCCAGGCGTTGGGCCTGAGCACAGTTACTACCACCAGCAGGGCATTGCTGAGTACGTACCGATCACCGACGATGAGGCGCTCGACGCCTTCGAGGTGCTAGCGCGGGCCGAGGGCATCGTGCCTGCCCTCGAGAGCGCCCACGCCGTTGCGCAGGTGCTCAAGTTGGCGCCGACGATGGGCCGCGACCAAGTGATCGTCATGAACCTCTCGGGTAGAGGCGACAAGGACGTCGCCGAGGTCTCACGGCTACGCGCAGCCGAGGGTGTCGCGTGAGCCGCATCTCTGCCGCCTTCGCCCACTGCCGCGCGGAGGGGCGTGCTGCCTTCGTTGCGTTCCTGACGGCCTCCTACCCAGATGATGCGCGCTTCCTCGAAGCGGCAACGGCCATGCTGCGCCACGCCGACGTGCTCGAGGTCGGGTTGCCGTTCTCCGACCCGCTTGGCGACGGCCCCGTCATCCAGCGCGCGAGCGAGGCCGCCCTCGCAGGGGGCGCGAGCGCGGCTCGAACGCTAGAGCTGGTCGCCGCCCTGCGCGCCACGACCGACAAGCCCATTCTAGTGATGACTTACTACAACCCCGTCTACAGTTACCCAGGCGGTGAGGGTGAGTTCGTCCGCGCAGCCAAGGCGGCCGGCGTCGACGGGCTGATCCTGCCAGACTTGCCGCCAGACGAGGGCGCTGAGCTCATCGCTGCGGCGCGAGCCGCCGACCTGGACACCGTCTTCCTCGTCGCGCCGACCTCCACTCCTGAACGTCTCGCGTTGGTCACTGCTGCTTGTCGCGGGTTCGTTTACGCCGTCTCCGTCACCGGCGTGACTGGCGCGCGTGACAGCGTGCCAGCCGAAGTAGCAGACCTGGTTGCCGCCGTCAAGGCCGTGACCGACCTGCCCGTTGCGGTTGGTTTCGGGGTCGGCAGCGCCGCTAGCGCTCGGCGCGTTGCCGCCGTTGCAGACGGCGTCGTCGTTGG
>JBIQMD010000356.1:0-2700 GCA_044463725.1 Truepera radiovictrix | reverse complement strand
ACCTGCAGGCGAGACCCCTACCAGTGCCGCGAAGCTCCAGTCTGGCGCCCGCCTGCGCGGCAGGACCATGCCGACGCCGACAGCGGCGTTAGCCGAACCGAGGCCGGGTGGAGCGTACGCGAGGGCGATGAAGTCGAGCTCGTTCTCCCCGAGGCTGCGCAGGAGTCGCAGGCGCGCCTCGCCGCGCAGCGCCAACCCGCTAGCAAGGTAGGCTTCAGGATCTACCTCGAATACGAGGTTGCGGCTGAAGCGCGCGGTCAACCCGACCTGGAGACCTAACGCCGGACCGGGGAGCAGCGGCCGTTCGGTGCTCGTCAACGCGGCCGAGCGGAAGGCGGCGCTCCTGTCGCCGAAGCCGACGACGGTCAAGCGTACGGCTACGGGACCGAGCACGCCGCGGGCGCCGACGCGCCCCTCTGCGACACCGTCGCTGCGCAGAGCGCCCCAACCCTCGACGATCACGTTCCCTAGCGGCCCGAAGGCCCAGTTCGTCGAGAGCCCGACGCCGAGCCGGGCGTGCTCCCTGTAACCGAGGTCTAGCGTGACGGAGCCGCCAGTGACCTTGATCGTATCGAACCGCACACCGAACGAAGGGGCCAGCACCTCACCGCTGCGAGCGAAGCCGCCTAGTTCGAACCGTACGCTCTGCCCGGCAGCTAGCGGCACGCTAGACAAGAGAACTACTAGCACGGTGGCACGAACGCGCAAGCCAATGTTGCCCATGGCAAGCAGACTAACCGGCGCACGCGCTCCGGGGAGCCAACACTGCGGGTGGTAGAGTTGTGAGCGGCCCTTATTGGGCCGCTGCGGCGTGCGACCGTGCCGCCGGCCAACGACTGGAAACGAGAACCCCAACACATGAGAATCCTTGGAAACCTGACCGTACTGCCTAAGCTGCCTCCTGAACTGCTGCGCCTGAACGAACTAGCCAACGACCTCTACTGGTCGTGGCAGTCAGACGCGAGGCGCCTCTTCAGACGACTGGACCGCGACTTGTGGGAGTCGCGCCAGCACAACCCCGTCGCGCTCCTCCGCGACGTCAAGCAGGAGCGCCTAGACGCGGCCGCTGCCGAACCGGACTTCCTCGCGGAGTACCAGCAGGTCATGACCCGCTACGACGCCTACTTCGCCCGTAAGACCTGGTTCGAAAGCGCCGTTGCCAACGAGCACGTCTACGCCTACCTCTGTGCAGAGTACGGCTGGACCGAGGCCATCGCGCTCTACTCTGGCGGGCTAGGGGTGCTGGCTGGCGACCACACGAAGGCGGCGTCTGACCTTGGCGTGCCGCTCGTTGCGGTCGGCCTCTACTACCCCGAGGGTTACTTCCACCAACGCGTGGGTCCCGACGGCAGGCAGCAAGCCGTCTACTTGCGGTCGAACCCGGCCGCACTGCCATTCGAGCCAGCCTTGAACGCCGCTGGCGAGCGGGCCGTCGTCAAAGTCGAGGTCTTCGGGCGCACCGTGCGGGTAGCGGCGTGGGAGTTGCACGTTGGGCGCGTCCGCGTCGTTCTGCTGGACGTCGACATCGACGGCAACACCGCCGATGACCGCCAGCTACTGGCCCGCCTGTACGGGGGCGACCAACGCACCCGCGTCGCGCAGGAGATGATCCTTGGCGTCGGCGGCGTGCGCATGCTGCGCGCCCTGAATGTCGAGCCGACCGCCTGGCACATGAACGAGGGGCACAGCGCCTTCTCGGTGCTCGAGCGCAGCCGCGAGTTGGTGGCGGCCGGGCTGGAATTCGCCGTCGCCAAGGAAGCCATCGCCGCCAATACCCTCTTCACGGTGCACACGCCCATCGCAGCTGGCAACGACGCCTTCGGGTTCGACCTCGTCGACCAGGGCTTCGGTGCCTTCTGGAAAGGCCTGGGCATCGACCAGGACGCGTTTCACGCCCTTGGAGGCGTCGACCTAGGCTGGGGTCCAGTCTTCAGCATGCCTGCCCTCGCAATCAGGTTCTCCTCCGGGCGTAACGGGGTAGCAGAGCTGCATGGCGACACGAGCAGGCACATCTGGGCGCGGTTGTGGCCAGAAGTACCCGTCGAGGAGGTGCCCATCGGGCACGTCACCAACGGCGTCCACGTTGCTACCTGGGTCGCGCCGCAGACCTTGAACCTGTTCGCGGACGTCATGGGGCCGGACTGGCAGGAGCGTAGCGACGACCAGGACGAGTGGCGCAAGTTGCGCGAGGTTGCCCCAGCCAGATTGTGGGAGGTGCGGCGCTCACTGAAGGCCAGCAGCGTGCGCTTTCTACGCCGCCGGCTCCTCAGCCAACTCGACCGCCACGAGGCCAGCCCAACGCAACTCCATGAGTCGAGTTCATTGTTCGACCCAGAGATCCTGACGATCGGGTTCGCGAGGCGCTTCGCGAGCTACAAGCGGGCAACGCTCATCTTCTCCGATCTTGACCGCCTAGCTGCCATCGTCACGGACCCAGAGCGGCCCGTGCAGCTGGTTTTCGCTGGCAAGGCCCACCCGGCCGACCAAGAAGGCCAACAGCTCATCGCGCAGATCCACAATCTCTCGCGCGACCCGCGCTTCTACGGCCGCGTGCTCTTCGTAGAGGACTACGACATGGCAATCGGCCGAGCGCTGACGCGCGGGGTGGACGTGTGGCTCAACAACCCACGGCGGCCCCTGGAGGCGTCTGGCACCAGTGGCATGAAGGTGCTGGTGAATGGGGGCATCAATCTCTCTGAG
>JBIQMD010000355.1:0-2707 GCA_044463725.1 Truepera radiovictrix | reverse complement strand
ATGGCGCTGCGCAGCTTGGCGTCCAGCGCAGACAACGGCTCGTCCAACAGGAACAAGCTCGGGTCGAGGGCCAGAGCGCGGGCCATGGCAACGCGCTGGCGCTGGCCGCCCGAAAGTTGGCTGACGCCCCTAGCGCCCATGCCAGGCAAGCGCACTAGCTCGAGGAGCTCCTGGGCGCGCGCCGTGCGCTCCGCCTTCGGCACCCCGCGAATGCGCAGCCCGTACGCCACGTTCTCCACCACGTTGAGGTGCGGGAAGAGGGCGAACGACTGGAACACCATGCCGATGTTGCGCTGGTGCGCAGGCAACGCGGTGAGGTCTTGGCTGCCCAAGTACACGCTGCCACTCGACGGCGTTTCCAACCCGGCGATGGTGCGCAGAAGCGTCGTCTTGCCGCAGCCGGAAGGGCCGAGGAAACAGATGAGCTTGCCGCCGGGCAGTTCGAGGTTGACGTCGTCGAGCGCGACGGTGCTACCGAACGACTTCGACACCCCCCTGACCGCAAGCGCCCGTGCCGACCCCTCGCCACTGGCTTGGGGTCGGCGCTGCGTGGCAGGGTGCGCGGTGTTCAGCGGGTGACCCGCTCCGACCACACCTGGTTGATCCAGTCGCCGCGGTCCAGGTAGATGTCGTAGCGCGGGATGATCGGCGTGATGTCGGATGACACGCTAGCGAACTCCTCGTCCGTGAGGGTAAGGAACTCGCGCTGGACGGTCGGGGCCGTCCCGAGCTTGCGGGCGACCAGGTCCTGCACGGTCGGTTGCATGAACCAGTTGATGAACTCGAGCGCCTCTGGCAGCTTCGTGCTGGCGCGGCTCACGGCCCACGCACCGGAGTCGAGCACGCCGCCCTCGACCGGGAAGGTAGAGCGCACCGGGAAGCCCTCGGCCGCTGCCAAGCCGGTGACGTCGTGATAGTACTGGCCCATCGGGATCTCGCCGGACTGCAGCGCCTGCTGGAACTGGCCCTCATCGCGGTACCAGAGCTGCACGTTGGGTGCCAGCTCGGCGAGCTTGTCGACGACTTGGAGGATGCCCTCCTCCGTGTCGAGGATGCTCGTGCCGCCGAAGAAGGTGGTGGCCGTGATCTCGAGAAGGTACGAGTTGATGGGCAGCGCCAGCAGGCCTTCCTGGTTGGGGTGATCGCCCCAGAGTTCCGCCCATGAGGTTGGAGCTTCCGGGAACACGTCGGTGTTCGTGACGAGCGTTATGTACCAAGACACGGCGCCGACGCCGACGAGGCGACCCTGGCTGTCGTGGCTGAGGAGTTGCGGCCGCATGTAAGTGAGGTTCGGCAGGTCGGCTGCGGTGAGGGGTGCCCACAGGTCCGAGCCCATGCCGCGAGCTAGTGGCCCTAGCGCCATCATCGAAACGTCGGCTGGCGCCTGCCCTGCGCGGGCGGCCGCCTCGAGTTGCACGAGCCACGCCTCGCCGGTGGGTTCCGCCACCGACTCGACGGCGATGCCGGTGTCCGCGGTGAAGAGCGGGAAGACGTGCTCGTCGAAGCTGTCCTTGAAGTAACCGCCGTAAACGCCGATCTTCAAGGAGCGCGGTTGCGCCGCGGCCAGTGAGGCCAACGCGAAGAGCGCGGCGAGGCCGAAGGTGAGGAGAGAACGTGACCGGATGCTCATTTGTACCTCCGTTGGCGGCGTGGCCGCCAAGTAGTAGCCAGGTGGGTCTTAACTGCGCGTGCTTGCGCTTGTCAACGCCGCGGCTAGGCGCGCGGCTCCCAGCTCGAGCTTGGCTGGCGCGTAATGCGCGAACGACAGCCGCATGCGGTCCCGCTGCATGTTGCTTGTCGAGAAGGCCGCGCCAGGAGCGAATCTTGCGCCGTTCGCTACCGCCTGTTGCAACGGTGCGCCCGTGGTGTCGGCGACGCCGGGCACCCGCAGCCAGATGAAGTAACCGCCGCTTGGCTCCATGAACTCGGCTGCTGGCAGGTGGTGGCGCAACGCCGCGCTCAACACGGCCGCGCGCTGCTCGAACGCGGCGTTCAGCTTGGTCAGGTGCGCGTCGGCGGCGCCGCTGCGCAAGGCGTGCTCGACCATGGCGCCAACGAGTGGGTTCATGCCGCCGCCGCTCTGCAGCAGGCCGGAGTTCTCGAAGCGCGTGAGTACTTCCGGGGCGGCAACGAGCCACCCGAGCCGCAGCCCTGGTGCGAGGATCTTCGAGAACGAGTTGAGGGCCACGACGCGGCTGGCGCCGTGATCGCCAAGCGAGCCCGGCGGCTGGCTGGAGAAGCTCAGGTAGCGGTAGACCTCGTCCGCCAGCACCCAGGCGCCGTGGCGCTCGCTTACTTCGACGATGCGCTTGGCGCGCTCGTGGTCGAGGCTGGCCCCAGTTGGATTACCGAAGGCGGGCACCAGGTAGACGGAGGCTCCAGGGTGGCGGGTGAGCGCCTCGTCCAGCGCCTCTGGCACCATGCCGCCGGCGTCGCTTGCCACGCCGACCTGCCTGAGGCCGTGGTCGCGGAAGACCGGTTTCGCGAGGTGGTAGGTGGGCTCCTCCACCAGCATCACGTCGCCCGGCTTGGTTACGAGGGTGCATATCAAGTCGAGGGCTTGGGAGATGCCGCCCGTGACGACCAGCTCGTCCGGCGCCAGGGCAGCGCCCTGCGCTTGCCTGCGGTTGGCGTACGCCGCTATCTCCTCGCGCAGGCCCAGTGGTCCGCGCTCGGCGCCGTACTGCAGCGTGGTCGGGTCGTGGCG
>JBIQMD010000354.1:0-2708 GCA_044463725.1 Truepera radiovictrix | reverse complement strand
CAGAACGGGCAACCGCCAACCCTCGCGCACCTCCGCGCCAGCGGCCAAATCGAGCAGGACGCTGACCAAGTATGGGGCCTTGAGCGCGACACCAGTGACGGCAGCACCGCCTACCAGGAAGCCACCGTGCACGTGCTGAAGAACAAGACCGGCCCCACTGGCCGCGCGACTCTCGTGTGGCACGGCAAGTACGCCAGTTACGAAGCGCGCGCCAGCGAAGGCCGCTACGGGAGGCCCGCATGACCACTCCGCTGACTAATGCTGACCCGCCAGAAAACACGCCACTGACACTCGCCGAAATCGTAGGGGATGCCCCAGCCTTCTCAGCCGTCTTCGTTGCGTCAAACTTCGACGTTACCTGCGTCCGCACCGACGGCAACTACTGGCTACTGGTAGACACCGACAGTCGCGACACCGAATGGCACACGCTGGAAGAACTTGAAGACCTGCTTGAGTTCGCGGTGCCGCTGCGGTACCCGACCATCAGCGAGGCCGAGCTTGCTGCCGCCATCACCGAATGGGCGGACGCGGACGACGAGCTAGACGCTTTCGCCCTTGACCAGTCGAACGCTTACGGCGACGACCACCGGGCGGCTGAGTCTCGCCTTGAACGCGCTCAACACGCGCTGCATCTCCTAGCCCGGAACCTGAAAAAACCTGAAACCGGGGCCGCGCAATGAACCGCGTCATTCCCATCATGGGCATCGACCCGAGCTTCCGTGCTACCGGTGTGGCGCTCGCGCACTACCACCTGGACACCGACCGCATCGAGGTCACCAGCCTGCACCTGCTCAAGACCGAGAAGACAAAAACCAAGACGGTGCGCCGCAGCAGCGACGATCTAGCCTGCGCCACTCACCTATTCACAGAACTGCACCGGCTCAGGACCGAGCACCAACCAGTAATCACCCTGGCTGAAGTGCCCAGCGGCACGCAGAACGCCCGGTCAAGCTGGGCGCTCGGTATCACCCTCGGGGTTCTCGCGAGCTTCCCAGCGCCTCTTGTGGAGCTCACAGCAATGGAAGTTAAGCGCGGTTTCACGGGGAACAAGACGGCGAGCAAGGAAGCCATGATCCAGAGTGCCACTGAGTTGCACCCTGAACTGCCGTGGGTGATGCACCGCGGAGCGTTCGCGAACAAAAACGAGCACCTTGCGGACGCCGTGGGGGTCCTTCATGCGGGCATCAAAACCACCGTGTTCCGGGAGCTTGTGCGGATGGTTGGTGCGATACCCCATGCGGGTCCTGAAATGGCTGGAACCCCATGAGGCTCTGTAGGCGATTCTGCGGCCTTGCAGCGTCGGGTGTGGGCAAGTACACCAGCGAAGGGCGCGCTGTCGGTTCCTGGCGTGCCACGTCAAGCGAGAACCGCATTGAGGGCAACGCATGAGGCCGCTCTCGCCGGAGCTTGATGGTTTGAGGGAGACCGCGAAGTACCTGCGGGGCGAGATCGAGAAGGCGGCCGACAGGGACTTCGCTCGCGCCTTCGAGCTCGAAGCCCGCCTGAGCAAGGTCGAGGGGCACATCATCCGCCTCAAACGCGCACGCCAACGCCAACGGCGACAGACAGAGGCGACAGCGTGAGGACACCCTACCGGCCCTGGCGCAGCAGCGAGGAGACCATCATCCGCGAGCACTACGAGGAGGGCGGCGCGGCCGCATGCCAAGCTGCCGGCCTTGACCGTCCCGCGCAGCACATCATCAGCAAGGCCAACAAGCTCGGCGTGTACCGGACGCCGCGCAACCTGCTCGGTGGTAGTTGGGGGCGTGTGGATGCGCGGGCGGGTAGCACCATCGTCATGTGGCCGTCTCGCCCGGCGCGGATTGCCGACCAGTTGTACGAGCTGGCGGAAACACCCGGGCTCACCCTGCGCGAGTACGAGGCCCGCAAGAGGCAGATTCTCAGAGAGGGGAACGCATGACCGAACTGCTGAAGCGTTGGCACGCGCACGAACCTGAGCGCTGCGCCGTTGGGGCACCCACGTCCCACATCGGCGCCGAGGTGCTCGCCGGAGGCGACTTCCACAGCGTGTTCTGGCGTGAACCGTCGTTCGTGCAGCTCCAGTTCCTGCTCGCCGCCGTGATTGAGGCCATCGAGGCGCGCGACGAATGGCGCTGGCGGCTTGGAGGTCCAGGCGGAGAAGCGGACGGCAGAGGTTACGTTCTCAACGCCGCATTCGAGGAGTTCACCGGTAGCGGCAAGACGCCTGCCGAGGCCCTCCTGCGCGCGTACGTGCGAGCCCTCGAAGCGCAGGCCGAAGCATGAAAACCGGAGAACCCATTACGCACCCCGGGACCACAGCACGCAATGTCGTGCTGGCCCGCCGAACCTTCTACCAGCAGTACGTCGGCATAGGCCGTGGATTCTTCGACCCCGAGAACCCTGACGCGGCTGAACACCTGTTCGATTCTCTCTGCGAAGAAGGCGCTTTCACCAGCGAGTGGTTGGCCCGGCAGGCAGACATAGCCGAACAGGAAAGCTACTGATGACTTGGCTCCGCCTAAGCCGCGTCAAACAACGCGAGGGCCAGTCATGACCGCAGACCGCGACCTCGCCGTGCTCGCCGACCAAGTGCGCCGCTACGTCATCGAGCCCCTATTCAGCCCCGGCTTTCGCGCCGCATGCGTGCAAGCCGCTCAAGCACTCCAGGAACTTGCCAAGGCTCTACAACCACCAGACAGAGCCCGACAGACGGGCATACGCGCGAA
>JBIQMD010000353.1:0-2713 GCA_044463725.1 Truepera radiovictrix | reverse complement strand
TCAGCGTTGCCACTACTAGCCGTTGGGGCGTCACTTCAGCTGCCCCCGCACTTGCGTGAGTAGCCGTTCGACCGCAGCAACGCCCGCGCCAACGAGCGCGACGTAACGCTCGGCAGAGACGGGATCTGCCTCGCTGCCGCCCTGCACCTCTACGACGTCACCCGCTGCAGTAGCCACCACGTTCAGGTCGATGCTGGCGGCGGCGTCCTCGGCGTGATCGAGGTCGACGCGGGTCTCGCCGTTGATGACTCCAACGCTGACGGCCGCCAGCTCGTGCTTGAGGGGCCACTCCGCCAGCTCGCCACTGAACACGAGTCGGTCGGCAGCCTGGTGCAAGGCGGCGTAGCTGGCCAAGATGGCGGCGCAGCGCGTGCCGCCGTCGGCGACGAGTACGTCGGTGTCTATGGTGATCGTCTTACCGCGGAAGAACTTGAGGTCGACGGTGCTCCGCAGCGCCCTGCCGATGAGGCGTTGGATCTCTTGCGTGCGTCCCGAAGCGTAGAGGCGTTCGCGCACCACGCGCTCCTTGGTGCTGCGGGGCAGCAGCGCGTACTCGGCCGCTAGCCAGCCGCTCTTGTGCGGGCCGCTGCGCATGTGAGGCGGCAGCTTCGACTCGATGGTGACGGTGGCAAGCACGACGGTCTGACCCCACGTGACTAGCGCAGAGCCCTCTGCGTGCGGGTTCGGTCCCAGCTCCACTTTCACGGGCCGCAACTCGCTGGCCGTGCGCGTGGTGCGCGTAAGGGCGGTCATGTACTGCTCCTCTCGCGCCGCGTCACGGGCGCGCCTCGCGACGCCGCACTAGCTGGCCGACGTCGAGGTGTTCTGTCACGCCAGCCGCCACGCCGAGAACGCCCGCACTATGGATGAACGGCGCGACGTCGCCAGTGACGAGGTAGTGGGCGGTTCCAAGCAGGTCGGCCGGCGCCGCGAGCCCGAACGCGCGCAGGTCGCGCGCCACCACCGCGGCGACTTCCTCGGCGGAGTCGATGAGTGGGATGTCGGCGCCGACGACCTGGCGCAACACGTTCTTCAGAACGGGGTAATGCGTGCAGCCGAGGATGATGGCGTCAAGGTCCGGGCGGTCAGCGAGGTAGTGCTTCGCAACCAGCTCCGCGATCTCAGAACCCGACCCGGCGGCGAGACCCTCCTCGACGATGGGAACGAACAGGGGGCAGGCGCGCGCCCAGGTGCTGGCACCACTTGCCTCTAGCCGGTCCTGATAGACCCGCGCCCCGACGGTGGCAACCGTGCCGAGCACCCCAACTCGCCCGCCGCGCGCCTCGCGCAGCGCGGCGCTCACGCCCGGCTCGATCACTCCCCAAAGCGGCACAGACACGCTCCTGGCGAGGTCAGGCAATGCGGCGGCCGAGGCGGTGTTGCAGGCGATCACGACGCCTTTCACGCCGCGGCTGACTAGCTCAGCGACGATCTCGCTGGCGAAACCGCGCACCATCTCGAGTGGTTTGGAGCCGTATGGGACACGGGCCGTGTCTCCTAGGTAGACGAACGCCTCGTTCGGCATGGCCTTGCGCAGCGCGTTCAAGACGGTCAACCCACCGACTCCCGAGTCGAACACGCCGATGGGAGCGGGGTTGGGCAGCTGCACCTCGAGAGCTTACCACCAGGCGGCGAGCGCCCCCGACCACGCGAAACCCCGGCGCTAGGCCGGGGTCATGCGCAACTGCTTGTGGCGGAGAGGGAGAGATTCGAACTCTCGGTGCAGGTTACCCCACACACACGCTTTCCAGGCGTGCTCCTTAAACCACTCGGACACCTCTCCGCGTTACGTCCGTACGCGCGCAGCGGACGGGCACCAAGGAGTCTAGCAGTCGCCTGATGGTCGGTCAACGAAAGCGCGTGCGTACCTGCGAGACAATGCCAAGCACACCTGACTGGATAGACTCTGAACCAGCTACTACGGAGGCGAGATGCTGAAAGACAGGATCGTCCTACTCAACACCCCGGAGGCCGTAGAGGCCTTCATAGACCGCTACCCCTCCAGCGTGATCTTCAAGGCCGGAACGTGCCACAAGACCATGCAGGGCTTCGGTTTCGTGCAGGAGCAACTGGAGGACCGCGAGGACCTGATGTGCGGCGTCATTCGCGTGGTCGAGGCCCGTGCGGCGAGCAACCTCGTAGCCGAGCGCACCGGCATCGTGCACGAGTCGCCGCAGGTGATCATCTTCGAGAACGGCGCGCCCGTCTTCGCCGTGGACAACTGGGACGTAACGCAGGAGGCGCTGACCGTCGGTTTCTCCAAGGTGGCCGTCGGCGAGCCAGTGGCGGCCCCCAGCGCTACGAGCGGCTCGGACCTGCGCCCGTACTTCGACGTCCTCGAGAAGTTCCTATCCGGCGACATCGACGCCGACCAGTTCGAGCACACCTACACCTACATGTTCCGCGGCGACGCAACGTTGCGCCCTGGCGACGAGGTCGAAGTCCTCAACTCCATCTTCGGAGACGTCGACCAGCACATCAACATGCACTTGATGATGGCAGGCAAGGCAGACAACTCCCACCTGCGGCAGCGGGCGGAGAGCGCATACGAGCGTTTGAAGGAGCTAGCTGGCGCTCGCGCCTAAGCTTTCTAGACGGTAGTTCGGGATGGCGCCGCGACTAGCAACTAGTCGCGGCGCCTCTCTGCATCTTGAAAGCGATCCAAGGCGTCACGCTCCACCGCCCCTGGCCTAACCGTTGCCCCCGCCGGGTG
>JBIQMD010000352.1:0-2737 GCA_044463725.1 Truepera radiovictrix | reverse complement strand
TGGGAACCAGAGTCGGGAAGCGAAGTTGCTTGGCCCCGCGCACGCTGTGTCGGTGTCGAGCCCTGCGCCCGGCGACAGCGGTTCGAGGCCAACGTAGCCGGGCGCTACTGGAACTGCCTCGACGTGTGTCAGGTCGAGGTTGGCTACCGTCCCGAGGAGCGTGTTCAGCTGGTAGAGGGCTGCGTCGATGGCGCCGATGGCCGCACCCTGCAGGCTAGCTGGGGTCGGAAGCTGAGAGCGCAAGTCCGCCGGGACGAGGTCGTACGAGAGTTGGTAGACGCTAAACGCGTTGGCGGCGCTGGTCGCTAACTGGGCACTGGCTGCGGCGTTCGCCAGGCTCGTGCCCAGCCCCTCCAACCTCACGGTGGCACCGCCAACGGCGACGCGTATGTCGCCACTGTAAGCGGAAGCGTCCGCTGTTGCCGCGAGGAGGTCGGTAACGTTGGCGCTCGGGTTGGTCAGGCCAGCTAGCAGCGCGCGGTTGGAGGAGAAGTCGGCAGCGCGCGTGGCTACCTGGTCGTCCACGTCCGCCGTGCTCCTAAGCGTGAGCTGCCCAGCGCCGACCATGCGCCGGAACTCGTCCGCACCGATCATGGTGGCGTCCGCTGGCACGCTCGTTGTCCAGGCGTTCTCCTCGACGAACAGGTCGCCAGGGCCCGCCGGTTGCCCGCAAGCGCCGAGGACGCTCAGTAGTAACAGCGTGAGTAGCGTAAGCGCTACCGTTCTCACCTTCGTGCGCATGTGCGCCTCCTTCTTAGGCTGCTGGGCGCTCCGCCGCAGCGGCGGAGCGCCCAGCTTGGCTGGCGGCCTGGGCCGCCCTCGCAAAGGAATGTAGAGGGCGCGTGGTTATGCATCGGTTATAAGTGAGTGAGAGTGGAAGTACTGCTGGGCTCTGCCGAGTGCCCGCGACGCAGGCGCTCGCTAGCGCGATGACTGGGCGGG
This sequence comes from Truepera radiovictrix, assembly GCA_044463725.1. GTDB lineage: Bacteria > Deinococcota > Deinococci > Deinococcales > Trueperaceae > JAAYYF01. The sequence goes on along the minus strand of JBIQMD010000352.1, from coordinate 1,795 downwards.
TAGGTGAACCAGCTCTGCTCGGGAGGTCAGCGAGATGCTCGATGTGTTGGCAAGTGCTTGGTGGTCGGTTCTCCTCCGGGGGATCCTGTTCGTGCTCCTCGGCGTCGTCGCCCTGGTCTGGCCAGGAATCACGCTCTTCGCCCTCATCTACGTTTACGCGTTCTTCGCCCTAGGAGAGGGCATCTTCTCGCTCGTTGGGGTGATCGGGCGCTGGAATAGGGGCCCGTGGTGGGCGCAATTGTTGGGCGGCCTCTTCAGCTTGGCCGCCGGCGTGATCGCGCTGGTATTGCCAGGCATCACCGCCATTGCGCTCCTCTACCTCATCGCCGGTTGGTCATTCGTCCGCGGCATCATGGACATCGTCGTGGCCATATCACTGCGCAGGGAGATCGCCAACGAGTGGCTCTTGATCTTCGCTGGCCTCATCTCGATCGCCTTCGGCGTTCTGCTCGCCGTGCAGCCTGGAGCGGGCATGTTGGCGCTGCTGTGGCTGTTGGGCGCCTTCGGAGTTGCCGGAGGAATCTCGTTGATCGGGTTCTCGCTGCGCCTCAGGAGCCTGAAGGAGCGCGAGGAGCGCGCTGGTCAAGCGGCGGCCAGGTAACTGGAGAAGTGACGGCCCCGCGGGTGATCATGCCGCGGGGCCGTTCGTCACGCGCTGCGCCTCAGCGGCCTCAATCGGTGCTTGCTGCCACCACCGCGCGCTCCATGGCCGCGTCCGAGGCCCGCGCCCGCGCTCCGAGAGACGCGAGGAAACGCCAGACGAAGAGGACGGTCGTGAGCAGCAGTCCTGGGTAACCGACTCCTGCCGCGAGGTACGGCAGCGTCGGGTCGCCGAGCTGCACGCGCGGGAGATTGAAGCTGAGGAGCCCGAACGTGATGATGAACCCGAACAGCCACATCATCGTCAGCCAGATGCCCGCCTCGAAGCCCGTTAGCGGTTTGCCCCAACCGGTGTTGGGCACGACGTGGTTCGACGGCGCCGGACTGGCGTCTGGCACGCGCACGCGGTGCCCTAACGTAAGCAGGTCGAAGGTTATCAGCAGGGCCCCGACCAAGAAGAGGATCCCGAACGTCGGCAGCATGGCCTTGTACAGGCCCATGGCCGGGAAGACGTCACCGCCGAACCAGTCGAGGCCGAGGGTGCGGTACACGAACACCTGCACGGTGCCGCCGATGGCGAACGCGAAGGCGATGCCTAGCATGCCGATGAACACGAGCCAGAACGAGAGTTGCCCGAAGCGCTGGTCGAAGTGCTTGACCTTGCGGATGGCGGGGATGACGTAGTAAGCCGCGCCGATGCCGAGCATGCCGAACGTGCCGAACATGGCGAGGTGCGCGTGGCTTGGCGTCACCCACGTGCCGTGCGACCAGACGTTGGTGAGGCCGAACGTCATGGTGAAGCCGAGGATGCCTGCGCCGACCTGCTCGAGCACGGCCGATCCGAGGATGAAGTAGAAGGCCGGTGCGTTCTCGAGTGGTTTTCGGTCGTGATGGGCGTCCATGTAGATGTGCCAGAAGCAGAATATGAGCGGCAGCGGCTCGAGGGCACTGAAGAGCGAACCCCAGAACTGCCAGAACGACGGGGTGCCGATCCAGAAGTAGTGGTGCGCGTTCCCGAGCAGTCCGGAGAGCCACACGAGCGTCACGCCCCAGAAGACGGCGTAACCGACTGCCTTGATGTCCGCCTTGAACATCAGCACCAGCAGGATTCCGATGAGGCTGATGTGGATGACCTCCCACACGCCCTCAACCCAGTAGTGGACGACGAACCAGCGGAAGTACTCCTGCAGGTCGA
>JBIQMD010000351.1:0-2752 GCA_044463725.1 Truepera radiovictrix | reverse complement strand
CTTGTGCTGGCTGACCTTGGCCCAGCCGGTGAGCAAGGGAATGATGATGACCGCGCCGCCAAGGCCGACCATGCTGCCGAAGAAACCGCCTGCTAACCCGATAACGAGAGAACGCGAGGATAACGACATCACGCGCCACCCTACACCCGCGCGCAGCGGCGCACCAACGCGCGGACCGGGGGACCCCGGCCTGGCCAAGTACTCCTGAGCCAACTGCTCGACGTTCCTGAGCACCTGCGATCCCGCCATGTGCGGGCTGGCCATGGCCTGGTCGTACGCCCACGAGCCGAACCGCCGGAACGGGTGGCCGGTCATCGGCCGCCTCGCTTCCTACGGCGGAAGACAAGGCGTCGGCCATGGCCAGGGTGCAGCAACCTGCGTGAGAACGTGGCCGTTCCAACTAGCGGACCAGCTCGACGTTGATCGCGCCGACACCGCCGGACAGCCGCATGTCGACCCGGTTCACGGCGGTGTCGTAGCCGGGTGTCGTGTATACGTCGCCAGCGCGATCGAACTTGTTGGGTACGGAGACGGCCCCGACGCCGCGGGAAACGACGATCCTCGCAGCCAAATCCTGCGGGATGCGGATCGTTGCTGCGCCGACCCCCGTGCTGACGGACACATCGTACCGTCGCTGCCCCGGCAGCGACAGGGTTGCCGCGCCGACACCGGTATCGAGGGTCAGTCGGTCCAGTTGCACCCCGCTCAGGTCGACGACTGCCTCACCGACGCCGGTAGCTATGTCGAGCGTCATCGGCACCTGCTCGGTCAACGCCAACTCCCACCTGCCTGATCCAACGATCGGCACGAGGTTCGGCCCCGACTGTTGGGTGAGGAGCCTCAGGGTCGCCGTGGCGCCGACCACGCTGAACGAGTCATTCACTCGCTCGCGTGACGCGGTGCGGATACTGCCGCTAGCCAGGACTCCGCTCGTGGTGCCACTAGTGATGTGCAAGGTGGCAACGCCGGAAGAGACGCGCACGTCTGCCCTGCTGGCGCCCTCAAGCCCCTGCGACACGGTTACCGTGGTCGCGCCCGCCCCACTAGTGCCAAGCAGACCCCCTCCGGCCGCGTAGATCAAAGCTGCCACGGCTAGCGTCCCTATGACGATGGCGGCTCGGTAACTGCCCTTGGTGAGAATGTCGACGCCAACGGCCACCAATGCGAGCGGCCACAGGCTAGCTAGACCTAGCAAGGACTCCCAACCGAGCCAGCCGCGGTTGAGCGCGAATAGTGCCAGGCCGATGACTATCAACAGGATGGGTAGGAACGAGCCTTTCGGAAGTATGGAGCCCCGCTTCTGGCCTTGTCCGAGAGTTCCGTTACCTGCAGCCACGTCACACCCCCTTCGACGGTAGCTGCGGGCCGCCTGATGAGCGTCCACGGCGCCAGAGCATCCAGGCTCCGGCGAGCACCAGCGCAAGTGGAACCATGACGCTCGCAACGCTGCCCGACATGACCGTCACTAGCGAGAACGCCAACAGTGCAAGTGCGGGGTACAGCGCCCAACGCTTCCGGTGCTCCCCGATGGGCAGGAAGTAGAGCACGCCGAAGGTCAGGGCCAGGCCGAGGAAGAACAGCCAGCCGAGGTCACCGCCCGCAGTGTTCTCGTCGAGCCAAGCCACCAACGCGAGGGTCGCCAGGACGCCGCCTGGGATGACGGCCCACCAGCGGTTCGCACTCGTGAGGGCCACCGCTGCGAAGCCCGCGGCGAGCAATCCAAGGAACAAAGGGCCACCGACGTCACCGGCAACGATCGCGACGCCGGTAGCCACGAGGCTGAACGCGGGAATGAGCGCCCACCAGTGCTTCGGGGTGGTGAGGTAGTAGTAGAAGAACCCAACCCCACCCGCCATGAACAGCGCCGCCCAGAACCAGCCGCTCACCCACCCTAGCCAACCCAAGTTGGCAGCCAGGAGTACCAAGCCCGCCACTACCAGCAGGTACGCCACGAACCGTCCATTACCCTGTTCAGAAGTCATCTGAGCCTCCTCTAAGAGGCCACGCCGTGCTGAGTTGCCCGTTGTGTGTTGCCGCGGGCGACCACCCGGCGCGTACTGCGATTCTCGACCAACTCCCTTACTTGCTCGGTCTACTGGCCAGACTTACGCGCGTAAAGTTCGCTTGAAAGCCATCGGCAAGCGGATCGTAGCTAGGAAGGGCCGGAGCCCGCCTTGGTGTCTCACATGGACGTCACCCCCCTCCCCGCGTCTCGGTTCATACTGCGTACGCCACACGTCATCCTCCTTCACCGAGCGGTCAAGGCGGGAGGTTCGGGTCGCGGCGCCCAACAGTAGATGCGAATCAAGGGGCGGAGTTACGGCCTGCCCAGCTATGGCGCACCCGAGGTGCGAGAGGCGCACCGCCTCTTCGGGAGAAGCATAGGGTGCGGTTACCACGTTTAGCTAGAGAAACTTGTCCTGGCAAGGGTTCGGTCGCGGCACTTTCAGCCACAAGGATGAACCCCGCCCGGCACTTACGTCCTGGACGGGGTTCGTCTTTGGAGCCAATGGTCGGATTTGAACCGACGACCTGCCGATTACGAATGGGATGGGTAGGCGCTGGCCTGCGCGGGTTCGCGCCCTAATACCTCGCGTAGGACACGATCTTACCGCGAGCCGCAGGCGAGCAACCCGCCTGATCGAGGCCGAGCAACGACTGCATTGGGGGTAGTGATTGGGGGTATAGAAGGCGGTACTCGGCGCGGCTTGAGTCTCCCAGGCACCTATCGGGCGACCACGGCTAGGCAATT
>JBIQMD010000350.1:0-2757 GCA_044463725.1 Truepera radiovictrix | reverse complement strand
AGGCGGGCGTCACGCGGGTAACCTCGTCGAGGGGGAACGCCACGCCGCCTGCCGTGCCCTTCACGTCTGGGAGGCGCGCGTAGAACATCTGGCGCGTGCCAGTGAGGGTGACTTCCTCGGCCATCGCCGCAGTCGGCGCCACACCGAACACCATGATGCCGAGCTCGTGCCCGGGCTGATTGCGCAGTGGGTCCATCTCGCCCATGATGGCGTCGCGTCCGTAGACCTGATAGTGCAACTCGTAGCCGCCGGCTTCGGGCTCGCCGAAGCGCTCACGCACCTGCTGTTGCGCCCAACCGATGACTTCGTCGATGCGCTCGATGGTGTACGGGTCACGCACGCCAGCGAAACCCATGTACCGTTCGCCGACCTTGCCTGAACCCTCGAGCTTCACGCGCACCTTGTCAGCCTTCTCGAAGCGCGGGCCGGTGACGCGCGTCGTGCGCTCGTCGAACTGCTCGTAGTGGCAGTCAGTCATGTCGAGCATGCCGCCCGCCACATACTCGAAGTACGGGTTGGAGCGCTCGTACATGGCGTGCCCCGCCACGGAGGCCACGGTGCAGCGCTGCCCCGGGTGCAAGGCCGTCACCTTGACGTCCTCGGCGCTGATCTCCCCGATAACGCTCTCCTTGCCCGCGTACGGTTCGGCGTTGAACGACGCGCACTCGAGCACCTTGCCGAGGTAGTAGGACAGGTCCTCTGGGTAGCCGGCGCGGATGGCGGGCGCCGCGAAGATGACGGCGTCGGAGCTGCGTCCACCGATGATCACCTCGGCGCCGCGGTTGAGCAGTTCGATGTACGGGTGCACGCCTGCCACGGCGACGATGCGCTCGGTGGCGTTCAACTCCTCGACGGTGAGGTCGCCGCGGCCGTCCAGGCCAGTGACGCTCTCTCCGGACGCCATCTTGCTGTGGAGATACGCCTTCGGCACCTCGGAGTAGAAGTACCCGAGTTTGAACGGCGCCAGTTGGTGATCTGCCGCGATCTCGCGGATCATCTGCACGTACATGTCAACGCGGCTGTTAGAGCCGGTATCGCCAGCAGAGCCGATGAGCATGGGAACACCGAGTTCGCGAGCGGCAAGCAGCATGTGCTCGAGGTCGTGGCGTTGCCACTCTTTCGGGGCCGTCGAAGTGTCGCTGCCGAGGGGTCCTGGCCCGATATCGTCAGAACCGGAGTCGGCCAATATGAAGTCGGGCCGCGTAGCGACGCCCAGCTCGAAGCTCGCGACCTTGAGGGGTGCGAAGCCGAGGTGTCCGTTCGGGCACAAGAACCTCAGGGTGGGTCCGGCGTTGTTGCTCATCGTGCGGTCCTCTCGCGAACGTGTCGAGGAGACGGGGCCCCTTGAAGAGGGGCTTGCCCGGCTCGGAGTGCTCTGTTGCAAGACTTGGCATCTTACAGCAGTTGTTGCACGACGATAGCAGAGCCGCCCGCAGCGGTCAACTTGCTGCAGCAGTTCGGCAGCTGCTCTCAGCCGTCGTGCGCCCCGAGGTCTCCGCCTCCAGCCATCCCCTCGAAGCCTCTGCGCAACTCGAGCTCGCGGTGAGCCGCCGCCAACTGGCCGTAGATCCACAACGGCGCCGTGCCGCTGCTGACTTGCTGCTCGAGGGAGCGACACTGCTCCATCAAGGCCTCGAGGCCGAGTAGCGAGGGATCGGCAGCGTCAGCCGGCGTCTTCACCTCTCCCACTCGACCCGAAACCGGCCAGCTCCCATGGCGTGCAACGTACGCCCTAGCGACTTAACGGCGGCTTAAGGCGAGCGTGCTGCGTGTAGGCTCCGCCGTATACTCACCAAACGCCGATAGGAGCCTGGAATAAGCGTGTTCAGCGTCCGCCCGACCGCGACCCCCTACTACTTGCGTCGTCCGCGCCTGCTTGAGCAGTTGCCAGACGCGGCAGGTTTCGTCGTGTGGCTAGAAGCACCATACGGTTACGGCAAGAGCGTGCTGGCCAGCCATTGGGCGGCAACGCTCGAGGGTGAGGGTTGGCGCGTGCTATGGCTCTCGCTACCTGGTGGCAGAGCGCGCAGCGCACTAGCGCAGCGCCTCAACCTCCCCGCGACGGCCCCATGGGGGATCATCAACGACGAGCTGTGGAACGGCCAGACGCTAGTAGTTCTAGAGGACCTGCAGGGCAGCGAGGACCTCGGCCCCCTCCTAGCGCAGGAGCGAGGACTAGTGTTGCTCGCGAGCCGCCAAGCGCTTTCCTACCCGGAGCTCCCGAAGCTGCGCACCGCCGGGCGGCTCGTTCACCTAACGAGTAGCGACTTGGCCTTCGAGGAGCACGAGGCCGTTCAGCTCTTCGAGGACGCTGGCCGCGGCAAGGAAGCGTGGCTCGTCACGGGCGGCTGGTCGCTGCCGCTGCACTTCGCCGCGCTGACTGGCGATCTGCCGCAGCAAGCTAGCTTGCTCGAGGGAGTGAAGCGCAGCATCAGCGACCGCGCGTGGACCGAGTTGCTATTCCTTGCCGCCGTCGATTACCTGCCGCGCCACGCGGCCGTGGCCGCAACAGGCGACCTCGCCCGTTCCGGCTTCGTTCAAAGCCTCGCAGATGGCTATCGCCTGCACGCGCTGGTGGCGGAGAGCGTCAGGAACGCCCACCTCGACGAGGTGCGCGCCGCTGTGACCGAGCAAGCCAAGCGCCTGGCGCCCAGCCACCGCGCTGAGGCGTACGAGCGTACACGCCACCTAGACTGCCTGCACGAGTTGCTCGTTAGCGGCGAAGGCGACCTCCACCAGAACGCGGCGGAAGCGTTC
>JBIQMD010000349.1:0-2759 GCA_044463725.1 Truepera radiovictrix | reverse complement strand
ACAACTGGGTAACTAACCAATGCGCCAAGCGCTCGCTGGCGCTGCCTGCGGCATTGCCAGGGAAGACTCGGTTGAGGTTCTTGCCGTCGAACGGGTTGATGTAGATGCTGCGTGCGTAATAGGCCGCCGTGTTCACAATCGGCACAACAATCAGTGTGCCGCTAAGGCCGTCGGTCGCTGTTCGGCTCAAGCGCTGGGCGGCCGCAATCGAGGCGTATTCGGCGCCGTGAATGCCGGCCGTAACAACGAGAGTCGGCCCAGGAAGGGCCCCGCGAACGATGCTGCAAGGCACCGCCGGCGCCTCACCCGGGAGAACGTCAAGGAGGCCACTCCACTTCTCGTTCGGCCCAACATCGGGGAGCGAGGCCCTCACGTTCAGCCCTGGTCCAGGGGACGGATGAGAACCTCATTGATGCTCACTCGACGCGGCTGCGTGACCACGTAACGGATGGCGTTCGCGATGTCCTCGCTCTCTAACGCCTCCATCTTGGCGATGTTGCCCTCGTAGAGCGTGCGGGTTGGTTCATGCGGGATGTGCTCAGTGAGTTCGGTCCTTACGACGCCCGGCTCGATCAGGGTGACCTTGATTCCATCAGTGTTGACCTCTCGACGGAGCGCCTCACTGAAGCCGTTAAGGCCCCACTTGGTGGCGTTGTACCCGCCCTGGTTCGGTCCCGCGAAGCGTCCGGATACGCTCGAGACGTTTACTATGTGCCCGCTTTTCTGCGCGCGCATAGGTGTGAGTGCAGCACGGCTCGTCACCATGGCGCCTAACAGGTTCACGCGGATCATGGCGTCCCAGTCGTCCGGATTGGACTTGTCGATCGGCGACAAGTACATGACGCCAGCGTTGTTTATCAAGATGTCCAGGCGGCCCTGCTCACGCACCGCGTCGTCGATGCACTGCTGCGCCCCCTCCTTGGTGCCAAGGTCGGCGACGACCACCTGCACTTTCGTGCCAAGCGCGGTCAGCTCGGCAGCGAGGTTCTCGAGGCGCTCACGGCGGCGGGCGACCAACACGACAGTTGCCCCCTCGTGGGCGAGGGCGCGTGCTGTTGCCTCGCCAATCCCACTCGATGCCCCCGATATTACTGCCACCTGACCCGTTAATGCTGGCATGTCATTACTCCTCACCGCGGCTCGTTGAGCGAGCCTGCACGATGAACTGCTCAAGTTCAGACTTATGAGTCGCCGGAATGACCACGATGCCGCTGCCGTCTGCAACCACGATGTCGCCGGAGACGACGGCTACGCCGTCGATGTGCACTTGCGCGCCAACTACGCCGCTACCATCTGCCACGCTTCTGTTCGGAACGGCGCCTCGCGCGCGCACCGTGAGGCCAAGCTGGCGGATCTGCGGCACGTCTCGCACGAGGCCGTCCACGACCACGCCCACGGCGCCGCGTTCGGTTGCGATGGTCGCGAGGTTGCCCCCAAATACAGCGCCGGGAGCGGAGGTGGCGTTGACGATGAGCACCTCGCCCTTCGCGAGTTGGCTGGCAGTTGCTTTGACGCTGGGAACGTCACCCTGCCCCGCATCGACCGTGCGCGCGACACCCACGAAGGCCTCAGTACCGAGTTGGATTGGCCACTGTGAAACGAGTGCCTTGCCAACTCCGTGATCGCTTAGCTCGCAGGTCAAGTCGCCCGTGCCGAGGAGCAGGTAAAGTTCCTGCAGCGCCTGGCGGCTCATAGGGCGTATAGCTCCCGGTACTTGCTAGCGAGGTAATCAAGGTACGGCGCTGCGGTGAGGGTCTGACCCGTTGCCCGGACCAGCAGCTCGTCTGGGCTATAGCGCCGGCCGTGCTGGTAGACGTTCTCCTGCAGCCACGCGCGTAGCGGGGTAACGTCGCCCCGTTCCAGTGCCGGAGCCACGATCGAGTCCTGGCGCTTCGCGGCTTCCAACCACTGCACGCTCATGACATTGCCGATGGTGTAAGTACTGAACGCACCGATGAGCCCGGTCGACCAGTGGATATCCTGCAAACAACCGTCCGCGTTACTCGGGACTTCCAAGCCCAAGTACTCACGCGTCTTCTCGTTCCACGCCTCTGGGATGTCTGTAACAGCCAACGAGCCATCGACCAATGCCATCTCGAGCTCGACACGCAGCATGATGTGAAGGTTGTAGGTCAACTCGTCAGCCTCTACGCGTATCAAACCGGGGCGCACGGCATTGATGGCCCGCACGAACTTGTCGACGCCAATACCTTCCAACTGGGTCGGATAGATCGCCTGAAGCGCCGAGTAGTGGGCGCGCCAGAAGCTGGTGTCACGGCCGACCAGGTTCTCCCACAAGCGTGATTGGCTCTCGTGCGTTCCGTAACTCGTTCCAGCCACCGCGTACAGTCCAACTAGATCAGTTGTGAAGACGGTACGCGCGTAATCGGGCTTCACACCTTGCTCGTAGAGCGCGTGGCCCGCCTCGTGCAGCGCCCCAAAGAGGCTCATCGGCATCCAGTTTGGGTTGAAGCGCGTCGTGATCCTTACGTCATCGCGGGTGAAGGAGATCTCGAAGGGGTGAACCGAACGATCGATTCTGCCACGTTCCAAGTCGTACCCCACCAACGAGGCGAACTGCTCCGCAGCCTTCAACTGCGACGTAATTGGGTAGTCGCGTTGACGGAGGAAGCTAGTGTCTGGCTCAGCGCCGCGCTCTTTCACTGCGGCAAGCAGCGGCAAGATACCGCCGCGCAACTCCTCGAACAGAGTTGCCAGCCGCGCCGAAGTCATTCCAGGTTCGTAGGATCCAACGAGTG
>JBIQMD010000348.1:0-2762 GCA_044463725.1 Truepera radiovictrix | reverse complement strand
CTAAGGTTCTGGGAGGAAATCTACTGCTCCCTTCCAACAGACGTCAAGGGCTGCAGAATAGTGGCGGCACCCTCCTAAGCTTCACTCGGGCTACCGACGATACGCGCCACCAGAGGGGACTCCGGCGCGGTGGGCCCCCTAGCGGCGACGTCGCATTCGTCGGGCTCGTCGCAATCTAGCTGCTGCGGCGACTAATCGGCGACGACCACCGCACGCTGTTGCACGCGGCGTTGCTCAGTGGCGCCGTGCCAGTGACGGTGGGCGATGCATTCCCTCGTAACCTCAACGCCCCCGGGGCTGCCTCTGGGAGTCCTAATCGCCGTGGCAGCCAACCTGCTCTTCCCTCTTTAGATCGGCGCGGTCGCGGCGTCGGAAGCTAGTAGCGAGGATCGCACCGTCACACCAGGCGACAGTTCTGTGACAATCATTCCGACTCCGAAAACTAGCATTACGACTCGTGGAAGCCTTGGTCCTGATCGGGATATCCCACCGCCGCGGCGGGCTAGAGCGCCTCGAGCGCTGGCGCCGCGACGGAGCTGAAGCGTGGCTCGCCCGGCTCGAACGGCTAGGGGTCACCAGTCGCGTACTGCTCGACACCTGTAACCGCTGGGACGTGATCGCAGACGCCCCCGGCGAGCTACTTAGCGCTTTACGCGCGCCGCTCGCCGAGGCCGGCGGCGCGACGCTCGCTTACACCTACTGCGGCGAAGCGGCCGTGGAGCAGCTCATCCGCGTGAGCGCCGCGCTCGACTCGCTCAACCCGGGTGAGAGCCAGATCACGGCTCAAGTGCGCCGCGCCTACGCCGACGCGGAAGCCCACGGCGCCACCAATCACGAACTCCACTTCGCCTTCCAGACCGCCTTGCGCGCCGCCAAGCGCGTGCGTCGCGAGCTCGACCTCACCACTGGCGAAACGTCGCTCTTCTCCCTCGCCAAGCCGCACCTGGCCCGCACGCTGCAACCCGGCGACCAGGTGGTGGTGATCGGCGCGGGCGAGATGGGCACCGCCGTTGCGCGCAGCGTGGCACGTGACGGCAACTATCGGTTGCTCATCGTCAACCGCACCGTCGCGCGCGCCGACGAGTTAGCCGCCGAACTCGGCGCCGAAAGCCGCGCGCTGGACGACTTCATGGCTGCCCCGCCGCCGGCCGCGGCCATCGTGAGCGCCCTCAGAGGCAGCGGCCTGCTTGGGCGCGAACTGCTGACGCGCATGCCCAACCTGGAGTTGATCGTGGACTTGGGAGGGCCGCGCAACTTTGCCGACGGCGCGGTCTCCCCTGGCGTCAGGTACGTGCAGGTCGCCGACCTTGAGGCCGCCGGCGCCGAGCGACGTGCGCAGTTGATGGAGAAGCTGGCGCTGGCGGAACGGATCGTGAGGAAGGAGACGACCGCAGCTGCCGAGGAGTGGCTGGAGCGGCAGTTGGGGCCCGCCATCGCGCGGCTGCGAGCCCATTACCAGGACCGCGTGGCAGAGGCGCTACCGCCCGAGCAGGCGGCGGGGTTGGCCAGCCGCCTCGCGCGGCTACCGATCGACGGCCTACGCGCCGTGGCGCGCCGGTACGGCCCCGAAGCGGCGCAGGCGTTCATCGAGGGGGCCGGGGTATGAACTACACCCAGAACGAGCGCTTGCGCATCGCCACCCGCGCCAGCGCCCTAGCGCGCTGGCAGGCGAACTGGGTGGGCGCCGAGCTTAAGCGCCTCGGGCATCAGGTGGAACTGGTGTTCATCGAGACACAGGGCGACCGCGAACTACGACCCTTCGCGCAACTCGAGGGGCAGGGCTTCTTCACCAAGGCCGTGCAGGACGCCTTACTAAGCGGACAGGCGGACCTCGCCGTCCACTCCTACAAGGACCTTCCCAGCACGCAACACCCGGAACTCGCCATCGCAGCGCTGCCGCGCCGCGCCGACGTGCGTGACGTGCTCCTCACGCTGCCCCACCGTTACGCCCCCAAGAACGGCGTGCTGCCGGTGGCGCGCGGCGCCAGCGTCGGCTCGAGCGCCGCGCGCCGCCGCGCCCAGCTGCTCGCGCTCCGGCCCGACCTCCAACCGCTAGACCTGCGGGGCAACGTGGAGACGCGCGTGGGCAAGCTGCGCGACGGAAAGTACGATGCCATCCTGCTCGCCGCCGCCGGGCTGCAACGCCTCGAGCTCGACCTCACCGACCTGCAGGTAACACCGCTCGAGCCCACGACCTTCCTGCCCGCGCCAGCCCAGGGCGCCCTCGCGCTCGAGTGCCGCGCCGACCGCGAAGAACTGCGACGTGTGTTGGCCCAGCTCGACGACGCCACCACCTCGCGAACGGTGGCCGCCGAGCGCGGCCTCATGGCGCGCCTAGAAGGCGGCTGCCAGTTGGCGCTCGGCGCTCACGCCACCACCGATGGGCCGCGCATAACGCTTACCGCGTGGTACGAAGGCCGCGTCGTCTGCGTGCAGCACGAATCGGTAGTCGGGGTGGTGGAGGCGGCGTTCACGGCGCTCAACTTCGACGAGGCGCCCGCATGACCCCCGCCACCAGCGGCGCGCGCGTCGCGCTTACCTACTCGGCCGGAAGGCTGCGCGGGCTGGCGGCACGCTTGCGGCGCAGTGGGTTCCAGGTCATCCGGCGACCCCTGATCCGTGTGGAAGCGGTCCAATCTCCGGCACCGGAAGAGGTGCGCAGGGCGTTGGCGTCCCCCTGGGTGCTGTTCGCGAGCCCCACCGCCGTGGCGGTATGGCACGCCTGGGGCCTCCCGCTCGACGGGCGGCTGTTCGGCGCTACC
>JBIQMD010000347.1:0-2763 GCA_044463725.1 Truepera radiovictrix | reverse complement strand
AAGAAGTAATCGACGCCCTTGCTCGTGATCCGCGTGAGGTCAGTCTCGCCCGCGTTGCAGAAGAACGATGGGGTTGCGGTGCCGCAGGTGGCGTCGATCTTCTCGCTGCCACCGAAGCTCGAGACGCTGAACGCCGTAGCCTCTAGTTCGATCCGCGCGAATGCGGGCGCGGTGAGGGCAAGCGCTGCCAGTGTGGCTACCAGCAGCTGCAGTAGGCGGTTGCGTTTCAAGGGGCCTCCGTGTGTACGTCGGGCTTCGCCGACGGTTGGGGGTCGTGGCGGTGCGCCCTCGAGCGCCCGCGCGGCGGCACAGGGTCGTAACCGCCTGGGTGGAACGGGTGGCACCTCAGCACGCGCAAGAGGCCCATCCAACTGCCGCGCAGCACGCCGTGAACCTCGATGGCTTCGATGGCGTAACTACTGCAGGTAGGGTGAAAACGGCAAGATGGCGCCCCCTTGAGGGGCGACAGGTAACGCTGGTAGGCCTTGAGGGGCCAGATGGCAGCGCCCTTTAGCGCGCGCACGCCACCGCCGCCAGATGCGCCGCTCATTGGAGCTTCGCGCGCGTGAAGGCGTTGGCGAGCGACCTCTTGAGGTCGGCGTAATCGGCCTCGGCCGCGGATGGCCGCGCGATGACGAGGAGGTCGAAAGAGGGTCGTGACCCGTCGTACGCGCTGTCGTGGAAGGGCTGCCGCGCTAGTTCACGGATTCCCTCACGCAGGCGTCGCCTAACGCGGTTCCGCACCACGGCCTTGCCGACCTTCCGGCTAACCACGATGCCCACTCTGACCTCCCCTTGCCGCGAGAGCCGCCACCTGACGGTGACGTGTTTGCCGCTCCCGCTGTTGCCTTTGCGTAGCCGCTGAAACGCGCGGTCGCCGCTCAGCGAGCGGATGACCGCCACGGAACTCAGTGATCCGCTACCGACAAGCGCTTACGGCCCTTGGCGCGGCGACGCTTGATCACGTTACGACCACCTGGCGTAGCCATGCGCACGCGGAAGCCGTGCGTCTTGGCACGCTTGCGGCGGTTCGGCTGATAGGTCCGCTTCATGATGTCTCCTTCCAGTCTCTTACCGTCGGGTGGGAATGCCCAGGACAAGCTTCAAGCCGCACCACCACGCACTCTTCACTAATTGCGAGGTGACCGACGAGCTACCGTCCGAGCAGGACAGTCAAGCCGGAGAATAGTACCACACCGGAGCTACGCACAGGGGGCGCGGCTAGGCAGCCGCGATGGCCGCTTCTAGCGCCTGCGCAAGGCCCAAGAGCGCCCCGTCTGCTCCGGCCTTGGCGACCAACTGCACGCCAAGTGGCAGCCCCGCTTCGCCGGTGCCGCACGGCACGCTTACGGCCGGGTAACCTGCCAGGTTCGCGAGGCAAGTAGCCACGTCACCGAGGTACATGGCAAGCGGGTCGCCTGCCGTCTCGCCGAGGCGGTAGGCCACGCCTGGGGCCGTCGGGGTGAGGAGCGCGTCTATGCCAGCTAGCCCGCGCGCGAGTTCCCCGGCCAAGCGGTGCCTTACCTTCAGGGCACGACCGTAGTAGGCCTCGTAATGGCCGGCCGACAGCGCGAAGGAGCCAAGGAGTACGCGGCGCTTGACCTCGCGGCCGAAGAGCTCGCCGCGGGTGCGGCGCATGACGGCCTCCTGCCCTTCGCTCTCCTCGCCCACTCGCCTGCCGTAGAGCATGCCGGCGTAGCGCGCGAGGTTGCTCGAAGCCTCTGCCGCCGCGATGACGTAATAACAGGCCACTGCCAGACCGACGTTGGGCAGCGTCACTTCGACGACCTCGGCACCACGCGCCTCGAGTGCGCTACGTGCGAGGCCGAGACTTGCGAGGGCGTCTTCACCGAAACCCTCTCCTGCGAGCTCAGGCACGACGCCGAAGCGCTTGCCTTCCAGGTCTGGCGCTTCACAGCTACCCAATTGCAGGTCGAAGCTAGTGGCGTCGAGCGGGTCTGCGCCGGCCATGACTCGCATGGCGAGCGACACGTCGGCGACCGTGCCACCGAGCACCCCGAGCTGGTCTAGCGAGCTGGCGTACGCGAGCAGACCATAGCGCGACGCGCCGCCATAACTAGGTTTGAACCCGACAGTGCCGCAGAACGCCGCTGGCAGTCGGCTCGAGCCGCCGGTGTCCGTGCCCAACGCCAGCGGCACGACCCCCATCCCTACAGCCGCGGCCGAGCCGCTCGAGGAGCCGCCCGCCACGCGCGTGGCGTCGCGGGGGTTGCGGGTCGGCCCGTATGCCGAGTTCTCCCCCGTTGAACCCATACCGAACTCGTCGAGGTTCGTCTTGCCGATCACGATTGCCCCAGCTGCCCGCAGGCGCGCGACGACGGTGGCGTCGAACGGAGAGGTGTAGCCCTCGAGGACGCGCGAACCGCCAGTCGTTGGCTGACCAAGCGTGGCGATGTTGTCCTTGACTGCGATTGGCACGCCAGCGAGCGGCCCCAACTCCTGACCGGCGGCTAGTTTGGCGTCGAGCGTTGCCGCGGCGGTCATGGCGCCGTCTACGTCCAGGTAAGTGAAGGCGTTGAGGTCCGCCTGCGCGCGCGCCGCGCGGTCGAGGGCGGCTGACACCACTGCCGCGGCGGAGAGCTCACCGCTGCGAACGGCACTGGCGGTCGCACTGGCGGTAGCCCTAGCAGTGATGTGCCCGTCGGTCATGCGGCGAAGCATATCAGGTGCTTTGGAAGGCCCCGCCGGACCCCCGCCGGGCCGCGCACCGCACCGCGAGCGTACCAAGCCCACGCTTAGGAA
>JBIQMD010000346.1:0-2779 GCA_044463725.1 Truepera radiovictrix | reverse complement strand
CGTCGTACTCGAAGGCGAACATGTTCTTGCCGATCTCGCCCATGCCGCCAAGCGCGATGACCTTGAGCTTCTTCTCACCATCTGTGCTTGGTTGAGGGCGGTCGTCTGCGCCGGCGTTGGCTTGGCCTTGGCGGTTCTGCGGCTTGCTGCGTGGGCGGCGCGAGCGGCCAGCGCCTTCCTTGGCGCCGTCTGCGCCGTTTGGGGCGCTAGGTGGTGCGGCGCTACCGGCCGGCTTGGTGGCCGGGGTAGCGTCCGTGTTCTTCGGCTCGGCCCGCCTGGGCCGGCGTCTGGTGTTGACCTTGCGGTCCTCTTCTGCCATAACTTTCGTCTCGAGCTAGGGGTGCTTGGCGCCCGTTGGCGCGTTGGCGGTGTGCGGCTCGAGCTCCCTTCATTGGTTAGCGCGGCGCCGTGGTGGCGGCCGCAAATCACTGCGATTGATGGTGCCTGGTCGGACGGTACCTTGGTGAGCGCCCGACCAGTTGCTTGCTTCGAAGCGGTTACTTAGAAGCGGTCGCGCCTTGGTCCGCGGTCGCCGCCGCGGCCGCCGCGATCGCCGCCTGGGCCCTTACGTGGGCCGCGCGGTGCGATCTTGCCTTCTAGTTCCGGGCGGACCAAGTCGATCTTGCCGCGGTCGTCGATGCCGTTGACCTTGACGCGCAAGCGGTCGCCCTGCTTGAGGAAGTCTTCCACGTTCTCGACGCGTTCCTCGGCGATCTGGCTGATGTGCAGCAGTCCGTCAGTGCCGGCGAAGAGGGTGATGAATGCACCGAACTCCGTGACCTTGGCAACGACCCCGTCGTACTCCTTGCCCACTTCTGCAGAGGCGGTGATGGCCTCGATCTGCGCCTTGACGGCCGCGGCGGCGTCGGAGTCCTCAGAGTAGATGCGGACGGTACCGTCCTCCTTGACCTCGACGGTCGCACCCATGGCTTCCAGCTCGCGGATCTGCTTGCCACCTGGCCCGATGACGGTGCCGATCTTCTCGGTTGGAATCTTGACTTGGAGGATACGCGGGGCGCGTGCCGAGATCTCGCTGCGGGGCGCTGGGAGGGCTCTGGCCATCTCACCCAAGATGTGCAGGCGGCCGGTGCGCGCCTGCGCGAGCGCTTCACGCATGATGGCGGCGGTGATGCCGCCGATCTTGATGTCCATCTGCAGCGCCGTAACGCCGTTGGCGGTGCCGGTGACCTTGAAGTCCATGTCGCCCAGGGCGTCCTCGGAGCCGAGGATGTCGGTGAGGATCCGGTAGTTCGAGCCCTCCATGACGAGGCCCATTGCAATGCCAGCGACTGGCTCCCTGAGGGGCACGCCTGCGTCCATGAGCGCGAGCGAGCCAGCGCACACGGTGGCCATCGAGGACGAACCGTTCGACTCGAGCGTTTCGCCGACCACGCGGATGACGTAAGGGAAGCTCTCCTGGCTCGGCAGGACGCCTACGAGAGCGCGGCGCGCGAGGTTGCCGTGGCCGAGCTCGCGGCGCCCAGTCCCGCGCAGGCGCTTGACTTCGCCCGTCGAGAAGGGCGGAAAGTTGTAGTGCAGCATGAACTCTTCGCTGTCGTCGAGCGTCAGGTCGTCAACGAGACGGTTGTCGCGGCCAGTCCCGAGGGTGGCAACGCCGAGGACCTGCGTCTCGCCGCGCGTGAACACCGCGGAACCGTGCGCCATCGGCAGCACGCCCGTCTCGATCCAGATGGGGCGCACCTGGTCCGAGGTACGGCCGTCGGTGCGGAGGTTCTCCTCGAGGACGAGACGGCGCATCTCGACCTGCTCGGCCTTGTCGAACGCGGCCTTCACTTCGTTGATCTGGTGAGCCGCGTCCGCAACAGTGGCGTCCGGCACGAAGCGAGCTATGACTTCGTCGCGCAGCGCCTTGAGGGTCTCGGAGCGCTCGTGCTTGCCCTGGGTGAGGAGGGCGTCGCGCAGCGTGCCGCTTACGGCCTGCTTGACGTTTTCGGCGACCTCGGCGGAGAGCTCGAGTGAAGGCGTGAAGCCGCGCTTCTCGCTGCCGATCTCGGCGCGCATGCGCTCGATGAGGGCAACGACCGGCGCGAGTAGGTCTTGCGCGAACTCGATGGCGCCGACCATGACGTCCTCTTGCAGCTCGTCGGCAGCGGCCTCGACCATCAGCACGGCATCTTTGGACGCTGCAACGGTCAGCTCGAGCTGTGAACCGCCGTCATGTAGGCGGCGCATGCTCGGGTTCGCGAGGTAGTCCGTGCCGTCGAAGCCGACGGTGCAGCATGCCGTTGGCCCGTTCCAGGGCACGTCAGAGATGGACAACGCGGCCGAAGCGCCGATGGCGGCGAGCGGAGCTGGGTCGTTCACCTGGTCGGCGGAGAGGACCGTGACGATGACCTGCACCTCGTTGCGCAGGCCCTTGGGGAAGAGCGGGCGGATCTGACGGTCGACGATGCGGGCGTTAAGGGTGCCCTGAATGCCTGGCCGGCCCTCGCGGCGCATGAAGGAGCCGGGGATCTTGCCGATGGCGTAGTGCCGCTCTTCGTACTCGACGGTGAGTGGGAGGAACGGGACGGGTGAGGCGCCGTCGCTCATCTGGGCGGTGACGAGCACCAGGGTATCGCCGTAGCGCACGGTGACGCTGCCAGCAGACTGCTTGGCGAGCTTGCCGGTCTCGATGACCAGTTCTCGCCCCCCGAACTGGGTGGTGTAGCGACGGTGGTTTGGTAGGTTCACGCTCTCTCCTTCGACTGCCTTGTTACCCGCTGTGCGCGCCGTGACGCGTCCTTGTTCGAACGCGAACGGCGGCTTGATGCGCCCC
>JBIQMD010000345.1:0-2779 GCA_044463725.1 Truepera radiovictrix | reverse complement strand
GGGACGGGCAAGACGACGAGCCTCGTATGCCGGTACCTCGAGCTGATCGACGGTGGCGTTGCCATCAGCCGCGTAGCTGGCGTGACCTTCACGCGTGCTGCAGCTGACGAGCTGAGGCAACGCGTGGCGGCAGGCATCGACGAGGTGCTCACGCAGGGCGATTACCTTGGCGGGCTCTTCACCCCCATGGCGGGCACGCGGCCGCTCTTCGAACGCGCGAATGACGAGCTCGGCGGCGCGGTACTGAGCACCATCCACGGCTTCATGACCGTGGGCCTGCGCTTGAGCGCCCCAAGCTTAGGGCTCGACCCCAACTTCGTCGTGCTGGACGAGTGGGAGGCGGCGGCCATCTTCGAGGAGGAGTGTGCCGGGCTGCTCATGCTCGCTAGCGACCCGGAGCACCCACTGCACGCCGCCAAAGTTGCGTTGGATGGCGCAGCTTTGGCGTTCCTGCTGCAGCTCTTCGGGAAGCGCTCGTTGGCCCCGAAGCTGGCGTTCGGATCGGCGCCGAGCGAGATGGCGCTGGAGGCGCTCTACCGCACCGCCTTGGCGACGTTCGACGCGCGGCTAGGCGCCACTAGTCTGGCGCCAGGTGAGGTCGAGCGCAGAGCGATCCTCATGCTCGACCAGCGGCTCCCACAGGGGCGCCTGGTCTCGCGCTTCCCGCGCGTACTGGTGGACGAGTACCAGGACGTCAACCCGCTTCAGGGCGAGTTCTTCGAGCGTTTGGCGGCGGCCGGTGCGCACATCGAGCTCGTTGGCGACCCGAAGCAGTCCATCTACGGTTTCCGCAACGCAGACGTGGCGGTGTTCAGGCGCGCGCTAGACGCAGCAGAGGCCACTGGCGAGGTGCAGCCGCCCCTGACCGAGAGCCGCAGGCATGCGCTGGCGCCGACCGCGTTCCTCAACCGCCTGACGGAGCGCCTTGCGGAGGGCGGTAGCGGCTTTACCGCCCGCGAGGCGCCGCCCGTAGCGAGCGCAGGCCCCCAAGCCGAGCTGCTTGGCAGCGTCGAAGTCGTGGTGGTCGAGGGCGCAGAGCCGCTCGACGAGTTGCGCGGCCGTGAAGCAGAGGTGCTGGCCGAGCGCCTGCGGGCGCACCACGCGCTTGGCGTTCCTTACGACGAGATGGCCGTCCTCGCCCGCAGCCACTCGGCGCTGGCGCGCGTGCTGCAAGCCCTGCGGGCGCAAGACGTGCCGGCTTACGTAGTGCAGGGCCGCGGCTATTACGAGCGCAGCGAGATCCGTGACGTGCACCATGCCTTGGCCGTCGGCATCGATCCGCTCTGCCCTAGCCTGCTGCCGTTCCTCCGCGGGCCGTTTGCTGGCCTCACCCTGCCGGAGATCAGCCAAGTGGCTGGCACGGCACCAGGCGCGCGCCTCGCCCTGCTGGCCGAGAACTTCCCGGCGGTAGAGGCGCGCATGGCGCGCTTGGCCGAACTGGCGCGCGGCACGCCGCTGCAGGCAGTCAAGGGCATTCTGCGCGAGCCGCTCCTCGGCGGCAAGCGGCTCCAAGAACTCTTGCGGCGGCGTGGCCGCGAGAATGTAGATGCGCTCCTCTTCGAGGTAGCCAGCCAAGCGCCGCGCGACGTCGCGCTCTTCCTGGACCGACTCGACCTGCTGGCCCGCCAGGCAGAATCTGGCGATGTGCCGCAGAGCGGGACTGGCGTGCGGCTGCTGAGCATCCACGCTTCGAAGGGCCTCGAGTTCCGCTTGACGGCGCTGTTCGACGTTGGTGCGTGGGGGTCGAACCGCACGTCGCCGCTGCTCGTCGAGCCAGGCAGCGGCGCGGTCCGCCTGATCGGTACGCCGGAGTTCGAGAAGGCCAAGGTAGACGCGCTAGCGCGCGGAGCGCAAGAGTCGTACCGCCTGCTTTACGTAGCGGCCAGCCGCGCGCGTGACGCCCTCATCCTCACTGCCAGCAAACGCAGAAGTCCAGGACCGTGGCTCGACGCGCTGCTTGGCCTCGGGCTGAGCGGGCCGAACGCCATCCCTGGCGTGTCGTGGGAGCGCGTCGCCTACTCACCACCGGCGGCGCCGCCCACAGCGGTAGCGGACGGGCAGGCGGCCGACCTGCCTGCTGCGCCGTGGATCGACGCACGCCGCCAACCGGCGCCGCTCCCGCCCGTCGTGAGCCCGTCTGCCCTCACGCGCCTGACCGCCACTGACCCCGAGGCCGCCGTGGACGATGAACCCGTCGACCCAGCCGCCCGTTACGCAGGTGAGGACGAAGTGGAGCGCGGCCGCGTCGGCTGGGGTAGGGCGCGCGGCACGTTGGTTCACTTCGCGATCGGACAGAACTGGCGGCCGTCAGACGAGGTAACGATCAACACCCTGGCCGCTCAGGAAGTCCTGGTGCCGTTCGACGAGGCGCAGCGCGCCGAACTCGTGGCCGAGGTTCTTGAACTCCTTGGCAACTACTGGAGCATGTTGGGTGAGGTTCTGCCGCAGCTCGACCAACGCACGTCGGACCGCGCCGAGCTGCCGCTCGCCGTTACGTACGGCGAGACCGTGTGGGAAGGGATCATCGACCGTCTCTACCAAGTCGCTGGTGAGTGGTACCTCGACGACTACAAGACGGACAGGCTAGTGGCTCCCGAGCGCTACTTCCTGCAGCTAGCGCACTATCTCAGGGCAACGGAGCGGGCGTTAGGGGTGCGGCCGAGGGGCCGACTCGTCTACTTGCGGCACGGTGAAGTGATCGAGCCAGAGCGCGCGTTGCTAGACGGTGCCCTCGCGCGTGCTGGCCTGTAACGGTTGTACGCGCCCCTCGCAGGCGCGA
>JBIQMD010000344.1:0-2780 GCA_044463725.1 Truepera radiovictrix | reverse complement strand
ACGCGCCGCTCGCGCCCGCGCAGCCTGGCGGAGGCCCCGCTTGGCCGGCGCCCATCGCGGCCCGCTTGGCTGGCATCGTCGACCTCGCCGCGTTAGTGCCGCGCCTCGAGATCGTCACCCTGCGTGAGGCGTTCCTCCTGTCACGCGGCGGGCGGCCGCTGGCGGAACTCGCCTTCGACGAGGTTTCCTGCCGCCCGCCCAGCGCCAGCGCCACCGACGCCCTCATCGACGAGGCGCTCTTCTCCGAGGTAGAGGTCGAGGCGGTCGGCGACACCTCCGGCGACGAACTGCGGCAGGTAGGCGCTGCGCTTGCGGAGCTCATGCCGCTAGTAGCTGGCAGCGTTAGCAAACTCGAGCGCGCAAGCGCCCTCCTGGCGCCTTTCTTGTAGGTTCACGCCGCGTGCCTACCTAGCTAGGTAACCACCGTCTACCGGGTAGTACGCGCCCGTGATGAACGACGCCTTGCTCGACGAGAGGAACGCGACCAGCTCAGCCACTTCCGTCGCAACGCCGAGGCGGTTCAGCGGGTGCATGGCCTTGATCGCGTCTAGGGCCTCCGTTGGGAGGACCTCGAGCAGCGGCGTCGCGATGAAGCCTGGCCCAACTGAGTTGACCCGCACGCCGAGCGTTGCGTACTCGAGGGCGGCCGTCTCCGTGAGGCCGAGTAGCCCGTGCTTGGCAGCCACGTAAGCTGCCGAGTTCGCGAACCCAACCTTGCCCAGGATCGATGCCATGTTGACGATGGACCCGCCGCCGCTGGCTAGCATCGCGGGAATCTGGGCGCGCATGCCGTAGAACACGCTGCTCAGGTTCACGTCGATCACCTTGCGCCATGAGTCGAGCGAGTACTCGGCTACCGGTGCCGTCTCGCCAGAGATGCCTGCGTTGTTGCACGCTATGTGCAGTGCGCCGTAGCGCTCGACGGCGGCCTTGACGAGCGCCTCGTTCGCTTCCGGGCTAGCTACGTCCGCCCGCAAGAAACTGGCGGTGCCGCCCGCCGCCTCGATGCCCTTGACGACCTCAGCGCCTGCCGTTTCGTTGAGGTCCGAGACGAGCACCTTAGCGCCCTCGCGTGCGTACGTTTCCGCTACTGCCCGGCCGATGCCGGACGCCGCGCCGGTCACGATCGCGACTTTGCCCTTTAGGATTCCGCTGTCGTTCATGTGCAACCTCCGCTAGTGCCCGGGTGAATCCCGTGCTAACGCCAGCGTGTCATGCATTCGGTCGGTGCGCCAGGACAGTTGACCCAAGGGCTATACTTGCGGCCATGACGCGCAGAACGCATGTTCCCGACCGCGATGAGCGGATGTTCGAGCTCATAGACGCCGAGTTCGCCCGCCAGTCTGGCGGCCTTGAGCTCATCGCCTCAGAGAACTTCGTGTCTCGCCAAGTGATGGAGGCGGTCGGTTCCGTCCTCACCAACAAGTACGCGGAGGGCTACCCAGGCAAGCGTTACTACGGCGGGTGCGAGGTCATCGACCTTGTCGAGCAGCTCGCCATCGACCGCGCCAAGGAGCTCTTCGGCGCCGGTTGGGTGAACGTGCAACCCCACTCTGGTTCCAACGCCAACTTCGCGGCCTACTACGCGCTCCTCGAGCACGGGGACAAGGTCCTCGGCATGGACTTGGCGCACGGCGGGCACCTCACCCACGGGTCCCCGGTCAACTTCTCGGGGCGCTCCTACGAGGTCGTCGGCTACCCGGTCGACAAGGAGACCGAGACCATCGACTTCGCCGCCGTGCGGCGCCTAGCGCTCGAGCACCGACCGAAGATGATCATCGCCGGCGCCAGCGCGTACAGCCGCTTCATCGACTTCGCGCAGTTCAGGGCCATTGCAGATGAGGTCGGAGCGCTGCTCCTCGCGGACGTTGCTCACATCGCGGGGCCCATCGCAGCGGGCCTGCACCCGCACCCGCTGCCTCACGCGCACGTCGTGACCAGCACCACGCACAAGACGCTGCGCGGCCCCCGCGGCGGCCTGATCTTCGGCAACGACGAGGAGATCGGCAAGAAGATCGACCGCACCATCTTCCCCGGCATTCAGGGCGGGCCGCTCGAGCACGTCATCGCGGGCAAGGCGGTGGCGTTCCGCGAGGCGCTCTCCCCCGACTTCCGCGACTACACCGCCAGCCTGCTGGCGAACGCCAAGGAACTAGCGGCGCAGCTGGCTGGGCGCGGGTACCGAATCGTTTCCGGCGGCACCGACAACCACCTGTTCGTCATCGACCTACAGGGCAAGGGCATCAACGGAAACACGGCCAGCAAGCGGCTAGACAAGGTCGGCATTACCGTCAGCAAGAGCATGGTGCCGTTCGACCCTGAGAAGCCCTGGATAACGTCTGGCATACGCGTCGGCACTCCGGCCATCACTACGCGCGGTTTCGAGCTCGCGGAGATGGCAACGGTGGCTGACCTCATCGACCGCGGCCTGCAAGGAGTAGACGGCGAAGCAGTCGCTGCGGCGGTGCGGGAGTTGGCCCACAGTCACCCAATGCCTGGCTGAGGCTACGCCGCGCTTTGCGGCTTAGCGTCGCTGCCGCAAGCGTTCCATGCCCTCGCGCAAACTGATGCGCATGCGTTCGACGGCGCTGGCTATCTGGCCGAGTTCGTCGTCGCGCGCCAGCTCGACTGGGAGCTCGAAGTCGCCGTGGCTAATGCGATCGGCGGCGATCAAGAGGTAGTTGATCGACTCGCGCAGACCCCGCGTTAGCGAGAGCGCAGCGAGCACCCCGAACAGCACGGGCACCAAGCCGACTAGCAGGGCCGTGAGCAGCGCCGTG
>JBIQMD010000343.1:0-2796 GCA_044463725.1 Truepera radiovictrix | reverse complement strand
CGTGGCGCGCCCTCGACCTCGCAGGCAAGTTAGGCAACCGCGTGAAGCTCGCCATCCTCGACATGGGGTTCGAGCCAGACGCGGACACGCCAAGCGGCTGGTTGGCGATCCCCAACGTTCCGCTCTATGCGCCTACGGGCACAGAGAACCTGTTGGGCTGCGGCGGAGGCGATTGCCCATGGCACGGCCAGATGGTGTTGAGTGCCGCCATGGCCCGAGCGGACAACGCCTTCGGTGGAGCAGGTCCCGCCGGCCCGGTAGCGGACGCGGTGATCGTGTTCACGCTCTACGACTTCTTCACCTCGATCACGGCGCTAGGTGAAGCGCGCATCGCTGGCGCCCGCATAGCCAACATGAGCTACTCGGCGCCAGTTCCCTGGTACTTGGGGTGGAGTGTGCTGCCATTCGAAGCAGCCACGTATGCGTTTCGCGAAACGGGGATGCTGCTGTTCGCGGCGGCAGGCAACGACGGCAAGAACGTCGATGGGGAAGAGTGCACTTTCGGCGCTTGTTGGGAACGCACTTGGGTAACACCGTGCGAGAACGCAGGCGTGATCTGCGTCGGCGGCATGCGCGCGAACTCCACCATGAGGGCAGGCGACTCGAACTACGGCGCCGATCAGGTCGACATCTTCGCGCCCTTCACGCTCTGGCTCGGTCCAGATCCAAGCGCAACAGACAACACTGCTCGCGCCCTCAACGGCACGAGCTTCTCAGCGCCTTTCACGGCCGGGGTCGCTGCGCTCATCTGGGCCGCCAACCCTAGCCTGAGCGCCGACCAGGTCGAACACGCGCTCCTCACCACGGCGCATGCCAACTCCGACTCGCAGGTGCGGCGCCACGTCAACGCGTTCGGCGCTGTGAAGTCCGTGCTCGGAAACGTGCCGCCCGCCATAACGCTCAGCGCGGGAGGCGACGTGCCCGTGAACGTGCCCGTCTACCTCGAAGCGACGGTGACGGACCTTGAAGACGCATTCCCCTGCTGCAGCTTGACCTGGACGTCCAACCTCGACGGCCCCCTCGGCACGGATTGGCAGATACAACACACGTTCACTACGGTCGGCAGCCGCGTGATCACCGCCAGCGCCACCGACTCGGCAGGCGCGACGAGCACCGCGAGCATCACGTTGAGCGTCGTGAACTATGCGCCGGTCGTGACGATTGCTGCCCCCGTGAGCGGCGCCCAGGTATTCCGCACCGCTAGCGTGGTCCTGCGCGGCGCAGGCACGGACCGTAACGAACCAGGCGAAGTGCTCGCTTGCTCCGCTCTCACCTGGACCTCGAGCAACCCCAGTGACGCATTCCCGATTACGGGTTGCGATGCCCAGGCGGTCTTCACGACCAACGGCACGCGCACCCTCACGCTCACTGGCACAGACAGCATGGGGGCGAGTGGTAATGCCAGCGTCAGCATCACGGTAGTCGACCCGCCGCCCAACCTGCCGCCGACCGTGCAGATCACGAGCCCGCAGAACGGCGCCCAACCGCCAATTGACGAGCCGCTCACGCTGGCAGGCACCGCGGTTGACCCAGAGGGTGCCGAACCACTCACTTACGTATGGACCGTGAAGCTAGGGAGCGACCCCGCTATTGTGGTTGGCAGCGCGCAAACAGTGCAGTGGCGACCACTCGACACCTACCGGTTCGATGCGGAAGGCACGTGGCTAGTCGAGGTGCGGCTGACCGTAACTGACCCAGCTGGGAACGCGGGCAGCGACGCCGTTACCCTCCCCTGGCTCATTATCCGCTGACGGTCTACGCGACGTGGGGACGGCTAGGATTAGCCGTCCCCACGAGCCTAGCGCCTTAAGCGCTAGCTTTGCGCCTACCAGACGCTCCCGCGATCGCCAGGATGGCGCCCGCAACTACGGCGGCACCAGACGCGATGTCAGGGATGTCGACGGTCTTCTTCTGCTCCGCCGTGATCTGTACTGGTCCGAGGTCGACCTTCGATTGCTCGCTCGTGTAGGTGACGCGCTTAATGATGAAGCCAGCCAAACCAAGGACGATGAGGATGACGCCTACTAAGGTGAGCGTTTTCATAGAGTCTCCATAAAGCGACCGGGCTGAGTATCGGGCTGGCTCCAGGGCGAACGAGGGTAACCGACCGCTAGCTTAGGGTCACAGGTCACATAGTAGTACCTCGCGCGTGAGAAGCGCCCACAGCGGTCCTAGCCAACGCTACTCCTAGCAGTTTGGAACGGTGTAGCCTTCACTCCATGGTGACGGTCCAAACGAAGGCGAGGGTGGAGCGTGGCAGCTACTAGCGTTGCCTTGGCGGTCGGCCGAACCGTAAACGAAGCGGCACTGGCGCGTTTCGCCGCCGGCGCCAAGGCGGAGGCCCGTTGCTTGGTGGTAGGCGCGCTCATAACAGATGGCGCGGGCCGCATCTACGTTCAACGCCGCAGCCTCTCAAGGGCGTTGTTCCCCGGCTGCTGGGACCTCGTTGGTGGGCACCTCGAGCCGGGGGAGTCGATTGGTCAAGCCCTCGCCCGCGAGCTGAACGAGGAGACAGGTTGGACGCTCGCGACGCTAGGCCCCGTGGTTGAAGTACTGGACTGGGAGGCCAGCGGGGTGAGGCGCCGCGAGGTCGACTTCCTGGTCACGGCTGTCGGCGCGCTCGAGTACCCGCGCTTGGAGGCGAGCAAGCACGTGGAAGGGCGCTGGCTTAAGGCAGCCGAGCTGAACCTGCTGTTGGAGGGCAGACGGCCAGACGACCGCTGGGTTCACGACGTGGTGGCGCGCGGCTTCGAACTGCTCAGCGCCTGGCGGCCCGAATGATCCGAGCGCGAGGCG
>JBIQMD010000342.1:0-2817 GCA_044463725.1 Truepera radiovictrix | reverse complement strand
GGCGTGCTAGTGCTCATCAACCGTATCGGCGCACTGGTACTGCGGCGCTTCGCTGACACCGAGGAGCGCCTCTTCCCCATCAGCCTCGACCAGGTGAACGTTGCAGCGGTCGTTGGTGCGTTCGCCGGCTTGTGGTGGGGCTTGGCTGCCGGCGCAATCAGCGTGCTCGTCAACCTCGTTGCGCGCCGCAGCGTGCGACTGCCAGAGGCGCTCGCGTACGGCCTGTGGGCGGTCGGGCTCGTGTTGTCTACTAGCTCGTTCACGGTGCCGACCATCTCCGCCCTCGGCGGCAGCGTAGTGGCCGCTGGGTCGTGGGCCCTCATCGGCGCCACCTACTGGTGGCTGCACGACGCCCTAAGACCAGCCGCCGCCGAGGCCGCGCGCCTCGCAGAAGCAGCAGAAACCAAGCCAGAGCCGGTTGCGATGGGCTTCGGCGACGTGAAGCTCGCCGCCGCGTTAGGCGCCATCCTCGGCTGGGAGAAGCTGATGGTGGCGGTGCTTCTCGCCGTCTGCCTCGGCGCGCTGTTCGGCGTCATCGGGCGCCTGGCTGGCGGGTCGCGCGTAATACCGTTCGGACCTTACCTGCTGGCTGGCGGAACGGCCGCCCTGTTCTTCGGTGACGCCGTGATCGCCTGGTACTTAGGGCTCCTCGGCGTCGGCTGAGCGCCACTCCAAACGCATTCCCAGCGACGAACGGATGCTATCCTGCTCGGCATTCGCCGCCGCCGGCCAGGGCCACGGCCCATGGGGTAAGGGCGCGGTGCAGACTTCCCCAACGTTGGGATAGGAGCTGGAATGGAGCCAACACGCCTCCCGAGTCTTGCCGGCCGGGATTTTCTTTCACTGGCTGACCTCAGCCGAGACGAGTTCGCTAGCCTGCTCGCCAGCGCCATCGAACTCAAGACGGCCTGGAAGAGCGGCGTGAGACCCGCCCTCATGCAGCACAAGACGCTCGCCATGATCTTCGAGAAGCAGTCACTACGAACGCGCTCCACGTTCGACATCGCCATGGCGCAACTCGGTGGCCACGCCATCCTCCTCAGCCAGAACTACATCGGCTGGGGCGTGCGTGAGACCGTGCGCGACGTAGCTTCCAACCTCGACCGCTGGGTCGACGGCATCATGGCCAGAACTTACGGCCACGACACCCTCGTCGAGCTCGCGCGCCACGCCGAGGTGCCCGTCATCAACGGCCTGTCCGACCTCCTGCACCCCTGTCAGCTCCTCGCCGACTACATCACCCTCAAGGAATGGTTCGGCGAGCTGAATGGCCTGAAGTTGACCTTCGTCGGCGACGGCAATAACGTAGCCAACTCGCACGTGAACGCCGCGACACTCGGCGGCGTCGAGCTCACCATCGCCTGCCCCCCCGGCTACGAACCAGACGCAGAGATCCTAGCCGCAGCCCGGGCCCGCGGAGGGGTCATTCACATCTCCCACGACCCGCGGGAAGCAACGCGCGGTGCAGACGCCCTCTACACGGACGTGTGGATCTCGATGGGCATGGAAGAAGAGACCGACCGCCGCAAGCGCGACTTCGCGGGTTACACGATCACGCCGGAGTGGTTCGCTGACCTCAGCGCGCACGGTGTGTTCATGCACGACCTACCGGCTCACTACGGCGAGGAATGCACGGAAGACGCCGTTTACCACGAGCGCAGCGTGGTGTTCGATCAAGCTGAGAACCGTCTGCACGCGCACAAGGCCGTGATCTTCCAGTTCATGGACAATGAGTGAGCGCGCATGACCGGAAGTAGCAGCGCAACAGGGTTGCGCGTTGGCGTACTGGGCGCCAGCGGTTACGGCGGTGCAGGCCTCATCGAACGCTTGGTGCGCCACCCGCACGTGCAGCTCGTGGCCATAGGCTCGCGGGCTTACCTCGGTCAGCCGCTGGCCGCCAGTTGGCCTCATCTCGCTGGGCTGAACAGCCCGCTGCGTTTCGCGAGTACGGACGATGTGATCGCCGCATCTGACGTGCTGTTCTGCGCCACGCCCCACGGCGCCACCGCGCCGATCGTGGCGCAGGCGGTGGCTGAGGGCAAGCGCGTGATCGACATGTCGGCCGACTTCCGCCTCAACGCCCGCGAGTACGAGCAGTGGTACGGCGCGCCTCACCCTCACCCTGAGCTGCTGGCAGACGCCGTGTACGGCATGGTCGAGCTTCACCGCCACGAACTACCCGGGGCGCGCATCGTCGCGAGCCCCGGCTGCAACGCAACGGCCGCCTCCCTCGCGCTAGCGCCGTTGGCGGCAGCCGGCTTGGTTGGCGACGCCGTCATCGTCAACGTCCTCACGGGCGTGTCCGGCGCAGGGCGCGCCACCTCGCAGGCAGTGCACTACAGCGAGATGAACGAGAACGCTCGCCCGTACAAACCGGCCGGGACCCACCGCCACACGGCGGAGATCGAGGCAGTTGGCGGCCGCGCGCGGGCGGCAACTGCACGCGGTAACGGCAAGGAACTCCTCACCCACGCGGCGTATGAGCCTGTGCCCGTGGCGTTCACGCCGCACATCGTGCCGCTGAGCCGCGGCATCGTCGCCACCCTAGCGACGAGGCCGGCGATCTGGGGTGGACTGACGCCTTCGAGCGCGGCAGTCGTAGGGCTTCTGAGTGACTACTACGCTGGCGACCCGCTGGTCGGCGTCAGCAGCGTCATGCCTGAGACGAAGGCCGTCAGCGGCTCTGACCGCGCGCAGCTCAGCGCCCATTACGACGATCGCACCGGGCAGGTATTGGTGTTCTGCGCCATCGACAACCTCGGCAAGGGCGCGTCTGGCCAGGCGGTGCAAGGCTTCAACGTAGCGTTCGGGTTCGAG
>JBIQMD010000341.1:0-2831 GCA_044463725.1 Truepera radiovictrix | reverse complement strand
TTGAGGGGCTGGTGGCCGCAAGGCTGTAGGGGTTCAAGTCCCCTCCTCGGCACCAGAAAGTCCGTAAGCGGCCGGCCTTCGGGCTGGCCGTTTCGCTTGCCGCTGGGCAGTTGGGCCTTTGCCTACCCCACGTCAAGGCGGTGGCGCGGGCCGTGATAGCTTGGCTCATGCCGCGCCAGAAAGTTGACCCTTCCCTGGCGCCGTCAGCTAGCTTCCCGTTCCCAAGCTACCGGCCGGGGCAGGCCGAAGCGCTGGAGCGCGCGCGCGACGCGTTCGTGGAAGGTAAGCGCTTCGTCGTCATCGAGGCGCCGACCGGGGCGGGGAAGAGCGCCATCGCCGTAACCCTCGCGCGTGAGTCCAAGTCCGCGTTCGTCATCACCAACCAGAAGATCCTGCAGGACCAGTACGTGCGCGATTTCCCCGACCTCGCCCTCCTCAAGGGGCGCTCGAACTACGACTGCTTGGTGGCGCCGACGCACGCGGCAGCTGCGCCGTGCATCGTTGGGCAGCGTTTCCCTGCCTGCGAGGAGTGCCCGTACTTCACGGCCAAAGACGTGGCCATGGCGGCCAACGTCACCACCCTCAATTACGCGTATTTCCTCGCAGAACTCAACTACTCAGGTGCCTTCGCCAGGCGCGAGCTGCTCGTTCTCGACGAGGCGCACAACGCCGAGGGTGCGCTCATGAACTTCGTGCAGGTCGTCATCGGTGAGGGCGCGCTGTTGCGCGCTGGCCTGCAGCGGGCCCTCCCACCCGACCTCGGCGACGAACTGGCCTTCGAGTTCGCCGAACTCCTGCTACCCGAGCTACGCCAACGCGCAACCGAGGTGGAGCGCGGCCTCAAGGACGTCAGCAACGAAGACGCGGCCTTGCAGCAACTGCGGGTCAAGCAGTGGCTTGACGGGCAGAGCGAGCGCATGATGCTCCTGCTCGATAGTCACAATGCTGGGGAGGTCGACTGGGTCGTCGAGCGGCGGCAAGGTCCGGAAGGGGCGAGCATTACCTTCAAGCCCGTCGAGGTGGCTGCCCTAGCCGAGAGCTACCTTTTCGGTTACGCGGACAGGGTACTCATGCTCTCCGCCACGATCCTCGATGCCCGCACGTTCCTCCGCAGCTTAGGTGTCGACCCGGCCGAGGCGGAGATCATCAGCGTGCCTTCGTCGTTCCCGCCGGAGAACCGACCTATCGTCGTGCGGCCCGCTGCGCGCCTCACCCGCCACTACCTTGACCGCGACCTGCCGCTCCTAGCGCAGGCGGTCAACGACCTTGCGCTACGCCACGAGGACGAGAAGGGCGTCGTGCATGCTCACTCTTACAAGATCGCGGCGTTCATCGCCAAGCACATGAGTTCGGAGGTGCGCTGGCGCGTCGTTACGCATCTAGACGCGGCTGGCCGCGACGCGGCCCTCGCCCGCCACCTCAGCTCCCCGGACCCGACCATCCTGCTAACCCCGAGCATGACCGAGGGCATCGACCTAGCTGAGGACTTGGCGCGCTGGCAGGTCATCTGCAAGGTGCCGTACCCCTACTTGGGAGACAAGCAGGTGGCCGCCCGCATGGAACGCGACCGCGACTGGTACGACTGGCGTACGACCCTAAGCGTCGTGCAGGCTTACGGGCGCAGCGTGCGCAGCGAGACCGACAACGCCGTCACCTACTTGCTAGACGCCGACTTCCCCAACTTCCTCAAGCGCCAACAGCGGCGCCTACCTGGCTGGTTCGTTGAGGCGCTAGAGCGTTACTGAGCCGCGAACGGCAGGGTCGTTGGGCGTTCGAGGTTAGTGCGCAGCACCATGGTCGTTTCCGTGCGCTCGACGCCCTCGGTGGTGAAGAGGCGATCTAGGAACGCGTCAAGGGCCATGGTGCTCGGCACCCGCACCTTGACGATGAACGAGTAAGTACCCGCCACCGCGTGCAGCTCCTCGACCTCGCGAAACTCCATCAGCCGCTCGACCAAGCGTTGCGCCGGCTTGCGCGGTTGCGGTGCGATGGCGACGAAAGCGGTGATGGTCAATCCGACAGCTACCGGGTCGATCTCGGCGTGATAGCCCCGGATGACGCCTGCCTGCTCGAGCTTCTTCACGCGCTCGCCGACGGCGGGCGCCGATAGGCCGACGGCCTTGGCGACGGAGGCGTGCGAGGCGCGCCCGTCATGCAGCAGTATCTCGAGTATGCGGCGGTCGACTGCATCGAACTCCATGCTGACCGCGAATCTATCACGCCTTCGGGACCGAGGTATCCTGTCGTGTGCGCGTTCTATTCGTCGGCGACGTGTTCGCTACCCCAGGCATGAAGGCAGCCCAGGCCTACCTTGGCTTGGTGAGGGACGATTACGACTTCGTGATAGTCAACGGCGAGAACGCGGCTGGCGGTTTTGGCATCACCCGCAAACACTTCGAGCAGCTGCGCGCCGCTGGCGCCGACGTCGTAACTCTCGGAAATCACGCCTTCGATCAGCAAGAAGTCGTGGGGCTTCTCGAGGAGACCCCGCGCCTCCTGCGCGCCGCCAACTACCCGCCTGGCACGCCCGGCCTCGGCTGGTCGACCTACGAGGTGCCTGGTGGCCAGCGCATCGTGGTGGCGCAGCTCATGGGCCGCGTGTTCATGGAAGCCCTTGACGACCCGTTCAGCGCCGCTGACGTCATCCTCGAGCAGGTCGGTGAAGACGTGCCCGTCATCGTCGACTTCCACGCAGAGGCCACGAGCGAGAAGAAGGTCATGGGCTTCCACTTGGCCGGGCGTGTCAGTGCCGTGCTCGGAACGCATACGCACGTGGCCACCGCAGACGAGCAGGTCTTCAAGGGCACCGCCTACATCACGGACGTGGGCAT
>JBIQMD010000340.1:0-2842 GCA_044463725.1 Truepera radiovictrix | reverse complement strand
CCTCAGGCAGCTTGCCCGTGAACACTAGCAGGCGTCCCTTGTCTACGAAAGGCCATAGTTCCTTGCGGCCGCGCTCCGTGGTGGCGGCCGCGTCGAACGCAGCAATGGCCTCAGGGTAACGGCCCGCCTGCCACGCAACGCGGCCCCAATCCATGGCGAACTGGTAATCGCGGCTGCGCAG
The DNA here is from genome assembly GCA_044463725.1 of Truepera radiovictrix. Classification (GTDB taxonomy): domain Bacteria; phylum Deinococcota; class Deinococci; order Deinococcales; family Trueperaceae; genus JAAYYF01. Next base: position 2,661 of record JBIQMD010000340.1, on the reverse strand, counting down.
GAAAGCGTTCTGTAGCGCCCTGAGCGCCCCGGCGGGGTCGCCGTTGGCAGCTCGCAAGAGGCCCTGCAGGTTCACGACGCCGGGATCGGCATCGCCGTCGATGGCAATGACCTGGTCAAGCTCGGTGGAAGCGCCAGCCAGGTCGCCCGTCAGGTAGAGGGCGCGGGCATACAGGAAGTGCGCCTTGCCACTCTCCGGGTAACGCGCCACCAGGTCGGGCCCGTTGAGGCGCGCAGCAGAGTTGTAGTAACCCTGATCGAGGAGGGCCTGCATCTGCGCGAACTCGGTTGCCTGCGCGGCTGAGAGCGGCACGCTAAGCAGCAGTCCGGCAAGGGCGGCGCACCTAAGCGTACGCGCCAACTTGCCCCCGCGCACCGTGCGGCGGGGTGCGGTCATCATGTCCGTCTGGCGCACGAAGTCAGCGTAACTCATGCTTCGGTGAGAACCTATCCCTGCCGCGGCCGCCTGGGCCGCGCCTCACGAAGGTTTGTCGCCAGCCAATCGATGCCCTCATCGGCTAAACGGGTGAGGTGCGCAACGGCGTGACCGGCGACCGGTGGGGCCGCGCGCACCAGGTTAAGCAGGGCGCGTTCGTCAACCGGACGCTGGAACGATGGCGCTGCTGCCTGGGCGAGGAAGCCGCGCACTTTTGGGTCGTAAGACAAGCCAGCGAAACCGATCTCGAGGCGCGCGGCCAAGATGCAGCCGTGCAGCCGCACGGAAACGACGTAGCGAGCGCCAGCGAGCGCGCGCAGGGCGGCCACTGGGGTGCTGGCGTCGCGGACTTCGAGGCCAGGAACTAGTCGGGCGAGGCGCTCGACGGCGCCAGCGTCCTGCACGGGGTGAAAGGCGGCCGCCACCAACGGCACCTGCTCCTCCGCCAAACGCACCGCCAGGGCTTCGATGGCCGAGTTGAGCACGTCCTGGTCGCCGCGCGGCACTAGCACGACTGGGCCAGCCGGGTCGGCGGGCGGGAGGTCGGCTGCTACGGGGAGCAGCAGCGCGGGGTCCGCGACCATAACGCAACTCAGGCCAAGCTCTTTGGCGATGGCTACGGACTCGGCGTCGCGCACGGCCAGCGGCACGTCCCTCAATGTGCGTGCGATGCGATCCTTACCCGCGCTGCTCAACGGTCCGAGCGACTGCCCGTAAACCACTACCCGCTTACCCAAACGTAGGGCGGTGCGCATGGTCGTGAGGTAGTAGGTGAGGCTCCGTGCGCTCGTCACGTCCTGCAACAGTCCGCCACCGCCGGAAATCAGCGCCCGGTTGCTTAGGAGCGCTGGGATGAGGCCCTTGACGCGGTCGAACGCCGCTACGCCGTGAAGCGCACGCGTGGCGGGCGGGTCGGCGGACAAGACGGCGGGTTCGAAGCCGCGCGCCCGTAGCCCGGTGATCAAGCCGGACAACAAGGCCTCGTCACCGACGTTGCCTGCTCCGTAATAGCCGCTGATTAGCACCTTCACCGTTAGGTTCCTGGCGCCTCTGTTGGTTCGTCCGCTGCGCCAGCCAGCCAGCGCCCGATGACCCTCGTAGCTACGGCGGCGAGGGGGGCCACGATGGCGCCTATCACGAGCCCGACGAGGAGTGCAACACCGGTGCGTTCAAGCGAGATGAGCAGGGGCGTGTGGTAGTGGCTGAACGAGTTGAGGATGCTCGCCTGCGCCACCACGCCACCAGTGAGCAGCAGGCCGCGCAGCCAGGCTGGCCAACCTGGCAGCGCCAACGCGACCAATGCAAGTGGATGGCCGAGCAACTCCTTGAAGCGCGGTCTGGCGACGAACTCGCCGAGTAGGGAGCGCAACGTGAGCTCGAACTGGCTGACGCCGATCACCGGGTCGTTGCCGCGCCGCAGCACGACGACGGCGACCGCGGCCAGCGTCATGAGCCCGAGGGCGACGTGCCCGAAGGTGATGCGGGTGCCCAACATGCGCTTGACCCATACGGCCGGCCGATGCTGGCGCAGGAGGTAGGCGGCCAGGAACAGGGCTGGCGGTACTACCAGCGTCAGGCCGACGCCCGAGAACGGTCTGATGGCGAGGAGCGTCTCGCGTTCACTGCCAACTGCGGCAAGGAGCAGCGCCCCCGCGAGGCTAACGGCCGTCGCGCCAAGAATGGCAGGTAGGCGCTCCTTGAAGGTCAAGTACCCCAGAGTGGGGAAGACGAGGGCGGCGAGGAGAGCCACGGCGTCCCACGACGGCCCCGCGAAGAAGAGCGCGGCCAACACGACGAGAGCGAGCGCAGCTGCACCCCATGGCGCCGGGAAGCGCCTGGCGAGGAGGAACACGCCTGCCGCTACACCGAGCGCGGCCAGGGCGCGTAACCACGCCTGCGTGACGTAGCTAGTCCCCAACTCGGCGAGCGGTCCGACGACGTAGCCTTGCGCCTTCAACGAACGCGTCAACCCAGCGACGAGCTTCTCCGTGTTCTCGATGGGGTCACCCAACTCGACGGTCGTGTACGGCCGCAAGTAGAGCAGGCGCACGTTGCGCTCCTCCACCGCCAACAGGTACTTGTCGACGAGGTCGGCTGGGCGCAGGCGCCGGTCGACGTAATCCTGGTTGAAGCTGAGGAGCCTGACGGTCGGCACCTTGCCAGACAAGTCGGCCATGCCGTTCTGCGGCGTGCCCTCGATGACGGCCGTGTAGTAGTCGGCCGACG
>JBIQMD010000339.1:0-2848 GCA_044463725.1 Truepera radiovictrix | reverse complement strand
CAGGTACTGGCAGGATGGCGTCGTGGCGTGCAACGTCTCGGAACGTCTTGGTGCCGACGCGCAGCGTCATCGGCGCCTCGATCAGCTCGTCCGGTGAGAGCAGGCCGGAATCGAGGAGGCCCGCCACTACGAGCGGCTTGATGACGGAGCCGGGCTCGTACACCTGTTGGAACGGGCGGTTGAGCATCTGGTTGCGGCCAGCTGCTTGCCAGGCGTTGGAGTCGTAGGTCGGGTAACTCGCAGACGCCAGGACGCGCCCCGTCCCGACCTCGAGCACGACCGCGGCGCCGCTCTCGGCGCCATGGTCCATCGCGGCGGCGGCCAAGCGCGCTTCCGTGGTGGCCTGCAGCACTGGGTCGATCGTGAGGGTCACGTCGGTGCCTGCCGCGAGCGTGCTGTCTAGCGTGTACTCGATGCCTTCGAGGCCGTAGCGGCCATCCGGCTGCAAGGCACCCGTGAAGCCGAGGAGCGGCGCGGCCAGTGCGCCCTGTGGGTAGAGCCGCTCGGCGGCCGCTCCCTCGGCAAGTACGGTGCCGTCGCTCGCGAGCACGCGTCCGCGCACGGTGACCTCGCTAGGCAGGGGCGGCAACTCCGTGAACCCGCGCTGTTGCATGGAAAAGCCGATGACGGCCGCAACGAGCGGCAACAAGGTGCAAGGCAGGAGGAACCAGAAGCGCTTGAAGCGCAGCGGCGCAGGCTCGGTTTCCGCTTTGCGGGTGGCGCCACGAGGAGTGGCTGGCGCTGCTTCCACGGCCCGGCGGCGCGCATCAGGCGAGTAGTTGAAGGCCGCGTTGCCTGAACTGGTCGGGGTCGTCAGCGCCATATCGTACTGACCTCCAATGAGGGAGCTGGAAGGGTGGGGGGGGGGGGGTTGTCCGCTGCGGCAAGCACGGCTAGGCCGCCCTCGGGCACTGGCACGAGGCCAGCGGCATAGGCCCACGTGGCTACTGCTTGCGGGCCGACGATGGCGTTGGCCGCCAAGCGCGCGCGGGCAACACTGGCGCTCAGCTGGGTCTTCTGGTCCATGAGATCGACCTGGTGGTTGAGGAGACCCTGGTTGGTTGCGCCCATGATGGTCAGCACGATGAGAAGCACGAGGTATGCGGGTAGGGCAAGACGGAACGGGGCGGGTAGCTTCACGTTCACTCGCTCACCCGCTCGCCGACCCTGAGCTTGGCGCTACGCGCTCGCGAGTTGAGCGCGATCTCTTCCGGAGTGGCTTCTAGAGGCCGCTTGTACAGCGGAGTAACACGCGGTGAATCCTTGAGGAACTGTTTGACGATGCGGTCCTCGAGGGAGTGATAGGAGAGCACGACGAGGCGCCCACCCGGTGCGAGCAGGCGCGCGGAGGCTTCAAGTCCCTCTTGCAGGGCGCCTAGCTCGTCGTTGACGTAGATCCTCAACGCCTGGAAGGTGCGCCGTGCAGGGTGCTCGCGACGTGGGCCGGGCGGGTAGGCGGAGCTAACGACTTCCGCCAAACGCGCGGTCGTGGTTATGCGGGTCGCCTCGCGGGCCTCGACGATGCGCCGCGCAACGCGCCTGCTGTGGCGCTCCTCGCCGTAGCGGAAGATCAGCGCGGCAAGGTCCTCGAGGGAGTAATCGTTCACGACGTCTTCTGCGCTGACGCCGGTCTCGCTCATGCGCATGTCGAGTGGACCGTCTTTGCGGAACGCGAAGCCGCGCTCCCCCTCGTCTAGCTGCATGGAGGAGACGCCGAGGTCGAGGAGCACGCCGCGTACCTCGGTTACCCCTGCCGAGGCCACGAGGTTCTCTAGGTCGCGGAAGTTGCCTGCCACGAAGCGCAGCTCGCCTGGCAGGTCGGCGCCGCGCAGTGCGGTCACGTACTCGGCTGCCGTCGGGTCTTGGTCGATGGCAACGACGTTGACACCGCGCTCGAGGAGGAGGCGCGTGTGGCCGCCCGCTCCGAACGTGCCGTCCACGTACCAGCCGCCAGGCTGCAGCCGCAGGCCCTCGAGAGTCTCCTCGGCCATGACACTGAGGTGCGGGGCGGTCATAACCGCCGGGTCTGGCGAGCCGCTCATCCGACCAGCTCGCGGAGTAGGTCAGGTGCGGGCGGGTTGGCTTGCACGTCCTCGAGGCTCTGGAGCCACAGCGCCTCGTTCCAGATCTCGAGGCGGTTGGGTGCACCGACGACGACGACGCTGCTTTCGGCGCTGGCGTAATTGCGCAGCGGTGGGGGGAGCATGATGCGGCCCGCCGAGTCGAGCTTGGCCTTGGCGGCGCCCGAGTAGAAGAAGCGCACGAACTTGCGCGATTCGGGGTCCGTAAGCGGGAGGGCAGTCAGGTGCTGTTCGATGCGCTCCCAGGCCGTAAGGGGGAAGACGAAGAGGCAGTTGTCGAAGCCGCGGGTGACGACCATGCCGTCCGCGACGAAGTCACGGAAAGCAGGAGGGACGATGACCCGTCCTTTGTCGTCGACGTTGTACTGGTACTCCCCGAACGGCATCTTGTCGCGTGCGCTCCTCGTGCTGGTCGTTGGTGGTATTAACGCCGTCCTGCAAGCGCTTTCTATGGCACTTAGGCGAGATGCCAGACTTTACCACACTCTCCCACGATTTCCCACCATCGCGTTAGATTCTCCTGCAAATGTGTGATGTCTCCCACCGAGGCTGGCAAGATCGGCCAGAACAAAGAACGCGGCCCCTTGCGGGGCCGCGGGCTGGTGGGCTGATAAGCCGGGTTCTGTCGACCTCACCCGTGGGTGAGGCGTCTGGTCATCTATCTCGTGCGCGCGTCGCCGCGCGCCTCTAGCGGTCAACCCGGAGATTTTGACGAGCCGGGCAGGCTCTCTCTCCCTATCGGACCTTGCACCGGGTGGGGTTTACCT
>JBIQMD010000338.1:0-2852 GCA_044463725.1 Truepera radiovictrix | reverse complement strand
TAGGGCAGCAAGTCGAACGCCGTCTTGTATGGCGGCAGGGAGTTGAAGAAGTCGGTGAGGCCGGCAGCAACGCTCTGCCTGACGGGGAAGTACTGACTGGCGATGGCCCACTCGGTCTGCGCCTTGGTGCCGGTGTAGTACTCGAGGAACAGCCAGGCCGCGAGGGTCGACTCTGGGCTGTGGCCGGACGGGAGGCTGACGCTGGCGCCGTAGATGTTCATGACGGGCTCTGGGGTGGTGTGAGGGATGGCGGCGACGCTCCAGTCGAAGCCCGCGCCGGATGCCGTGGCCTGCTGGTAGAACGGCAGCCCGGAGCTGGATGAGACGGTGAAGAGGAGGCGGCCGTTGCCGAAGTCCGTCTGGTCGCCGTACGCCTCAGTAACCATCTGCGCGCAGCCGTCCGCGAACATGCCTTGCAGCCAAGTCATCGCCGCGATGGAGGCGTCTGAGTCGAGCGTGTAGCGGTTGGTGGTCGAGTCGTAGACGTTGCCGCCGAACGCGAAGGTGAACGACGCGAAGCGGCTGGCGTCGACCGCCAGCTCGTAACCGATCGGCGCGCCGCTTACGGTGGCCTTGGAGAACGGTGAGGTGGTCGCCGCGCAGGCGGCGGCCTTGAACTGATCGGGAGTGGTCGGTGGGCCGTCGAAGTCGATCTTGCCTGCTGCGCGGAGCTCCTTGAGCCAGTCCGCGTTGTAGTAGAGCATCTCCATCGAGCGGTTCGGTGCGAGGCCGAGGCGTTCGTTGTCGAAGCTCGGGAAGATGTCGGAGTCCCAGAAGCCGGGGAAGAAGTCGGCCTGATCGGCGGCCGAGATGCCCCACTTGGCCGAGTTGACGAGCGGGTTCATGTCGACGAGGCCACCGGTGAGCTGGTAGGTGGCCGCTTGGTTCTGGTAAGCAACGACGATGTTCGGCGTGTCCGAGGTGCCGAGCAGCGCGAGCATCTTCTGATAGATGTCGCTGTAGCCGCCCTGGTACTCGGCGACGACCGTGATGCCGTACGGGTTGCTGGCGTTGAACTCGCTGACGATCGCCTGCAGCGCCGTCTCGCGCTCGCGGGTGTGCTGGTGCCAGAACGTTACGGTCTGGCCGCTGGGATCTACGTTCTCCCAGTCCTGCGCGAAGGCGGGCGCGGCCATCAGGATGGCCAATAACGCACCTAGGATCACCATGCTTCTCTTCATCTTTCGCTCCTTCCAGCGACCTGCTGACTAAACTACGCGCCGTCCAGGACGTGCGCGGTGGCGCGGGTTGCGTGGAGGCCCCTGGTCTCCACGGCATAGACGGGCGCTTACGGCCCGTGAACGCCTAGCGGGTGGCAGTCATGCGTCGCCATTCTCAGCCCTTCAATCCTGAGGTGGCTATGCCTTCCGTGAACTGCCTCTGGGTGAAGAAGTACACCACCAGTACCGGAATCACCGTGATGACCGTCCCAGCCATGAGTAGCTGAGTCTCTGGCCCGGCCTCGGAGATGAAGGTGTAGAGGCCAACGCCAAGCGGTCGCCACTTGGGGGTCGTCGTCACGAGGAGCGGCCACAGAAACTCGTTCCAAGTACCGACGAACGAGAGGAGCGCCGCCGTCATCATGACGGGCCTCGACATCGGCACTACGACCGAGACGAGGAAGCGCAGGTGGCCAGCGCCGTCCATGCGCGCGGCGTCGAAGAGCTCACCAGGGATGCCGACGAAGAACTGGCGGAAGAGGAAGATGATGAACGCCGTCGCCATGAACGGCACCGTGAGCGCGGGGAGGCTGTTCATCCAGGAGCCCCACGGGATGACCTGCCCGCGTATGAGTAGGAGGTTCGGGATGAACGTCACCGTGCCAGGGATCATGAGGGTGGCGAGGAGGATGGTGAACAGGACCTCGCGGCCGGGGAACTTGATGCGCGCGAAGGCGTAACCAGCGAGGGTGCAGGTGATGAGGACGCCGGCGATGACGAGCGCCGTGATGATGACGCTGTTGCGGAAGTAGAGCGCGAAGCTCGACTCCGTCCAAGCGATCTCGTAGTTCACGAACTGCGGCTTGGCTGGGAGGAGCACGCGGTTGATGGTCTCGCCCAGGGTCATGAGCGACGTCGAGATCATGTAGAAGAACGGCGTGATGCTGACGACGGCCCCGACCAACAGCACGAAATAGATGGGGAGGTGAGTGAATTCGAAGTGGTACGGCCCCTGCAAGCGGGGCTGAACGACGCGTTCGACGCCGCCGATGACCTCGGTGGTGGGGGTGGCCCGCCTGCGGGTTGCCTTGGCTTCAGCCACCGAACACCCGCTTTCCGAACAGCCGGTTCTGCGCGAGCGTGAGGAGCAGGATGATGACGAACAGGATCACGGACTGCGCAGCTGCCAGGCTGAAGTTGCCAAGCTTGTAGAACGTGTCGAAGATGACGATGCTGGCGGTGTCCACGGCGTCACGCGTGGCGGGCGCGCGCATGACGTAGATGTGCGTGAACGCCTGGAAGGTACCGATGAACCCCAATACCGTCAGGTAGAAGGTGACTGGCGAGAGCAGCGGCACGGTGATGAAACGGAACTGCTGCCTGCGGTTCGCGCCATCGACGGCGGCGGCGTCATAGAGCTCCTTCGAGATGCCGCCGAGCCCGGCGAGGAAGATGACGACGTTGTAGCCCGTGAACGTCCAGATGCCGAAGATGATGATGGTCACGAGCGCCAGAGATGGCCCGGCCCAGAAACTCGACCAGTCGGCGTTAGGGAACCAGCTCCCGAAGAGGAGTTGCGTGACGGGCTTCGTCTCGAACAGCCAGCGCTGCGGCGGGATGCCGACGAGGCCGAGGACCTGGTTAGCGAGGCGCTCCTCGCGCGGTGAGAACAGGTTGCGGAAGATGGCGGCG
>JBIQMD010000337.1:0-2867 GCA_044463725.1 Truepera radiovictrix | reverse complement strand
AGGCCCGAACGCGGTGCTTGCCTTCGCGCGCGAGGGCTACAAGACGACGACCTTCGACCTCGACGACACCGCCAGAACCTTGGGCTTCGGAGGGTTCTGGCGTTTGGCGCGGCGCTTCTGGCGCGTGGGAGCCTACGAGTACTACCGGTCGTTCAGCAAGGCGGCTTTCGTCGCTTCGTTGCAGCGCCTGGTGCCGAGCATCGCTGCCAACGACCTAGTACCCGGGCATACCGGCGTAAGAGCGCAGGCGGTCGCTCGTGACGGCCGCCTGCTCGACGACTTCGTGTTCATGGAGGGCGCCCACTCGTTGCATGTGCTGAACGCCCCGTCGCCAGCGGCCACGGCCTCCCTGGCGATCGGGAAGCACGTAGCCGCAAGGTTAGTCAGCTCGATGCCCAGCTAGGGCTTTGGTCAACCGTCAGGCGTTGCCTGGCTTCGGTGGCTTTTGGGCCTGCACTGCCTTCGTGGCGGCGGCGGCATCGCCAGTGACGGTGCTGGCCTTACCGGCCACGGCACCAGCCTTGTCGGCAACGCTACCAGCAGCCGAGCCGCTCAGCTTGCCGCTGTTCTGCAGTGCGGCCTTGGCATCGGCCTTGACCTTGCCGAGGTGCACCGCGTCCGGGGCGTCGCGCCAACCGTCATGCACCGCCGCGCCGCCCTCGACGGCGCGTTTGAAGCGCTCAAGGTCACGCTCGAGCCGGCCGTTGACGACACCAAGCGCGGCGCCGACGTTCTCGATGAAGCCTTCAGGTTCGTACTCGACGTGCATGTGGACTTGGGTGCGGTCCTCGTTCACCTTGTCGAATCTGACCTCGCCCGTGTTCTTGGCGCCGGAAGTGCTCGCCCACGCGATCTTGTCGCTAGGCGACAACTCCGTCACCTTGGCGTCCCACTCCACTTCACGCCCACCGATTTCTGCCCGCCAGTGAAGCGTGTCGTCACCGGTGCGCCTCACGTCCTTTACGCCCTCCATGAAGGTAGGGAAGCGCTCGAAGTCGCTGAAGAGCAGGTACGCCTCCGATATGTGTACGTTGACGTCAATGGTGCTGTCGAAGCTCGCCATGTCGCGCTCCTTCCCGATCACGAACGAATGCTAGTGCGCGCGGCTGTGTGAAGCTTGTGGCGTGGCTGAGAAACCCTCAAACGGAGATCAGGGCCACCACGAACAACACTCCTGCTTGAACGCCGACCGTCCAGCCGGGCACCCCGAAGGCCGTGAGCACGAGGCTAGGCAGGGCGGCGAAGATGGCTGCCACGATCTGCGCTTCCCAGCGAGAGGCGCCGGTGCCGCTCCAAGACGCGTACTTCTCCAGCACCAGCAGTACTAGGAGCACCAGGGTCGCCGCGCCAACCAGTCCGCCGACGCCAACGCCGAAGTAGAAGACTGCGGGTAGGCCTAGCAGAAGGAAGAGCGCAGCACCGGGGACAACGCGGCCTAGCGTGCGCTCCATCGGCTCGAGCGGCAGCGCACCAACTGCGAGCTCGGGGCCCAAGAGCGCGCTCCCAGCGCGCGCCGTCAGCAGTGCCGCCGACAGCACACCGAGCGCCCCACCCAGCAGTGAGGTGACGCCAGCGCCACTCCCCTCGACTCCAATGGCGCCGAGGGCGCGCAGCCCTTCGGCCCCCGAGTTGACCAGTACCGCAGCCGTCGCGGCGCTGACGGTCATGAACAGCGCGAATAGCGAACGCAGTATCGGTCTGCGCCACAAGTCCGTTACGGTGCGCCACGCGATGGCGCGCCACTGCGGTGCGGTGGCGGGTACTAGCGGCAGAGAGCGCCGCGGTTTGGTCGCGCCAGGGGTGTCGTGCAATGCGGCGAGCAACCTACGCCGCTCGCCGCCGTCGGCTGCGGCCTGGCGCAAGAAGCCGGCAATGCCAGCGATGAGTTGCAGAGTGCGCATGGCCTGAAGCTGGGTGAGGACCAGGCTCTGCGCCGGGAAGCGCGGCGGCCAGTACTCTCGCAACGACTTGCGCGACAGGGCGAAGCCCAGCGCTGCCAGTACGGCCGGAGCCAGCAAGCCGCGCGGTGAGGCGCTGAGGAACGCCTCGGTAAGACCGAAAGGGAGCACCGCCAGCACGACCCCGGCTAGGGCAACCCACCACCCGGCGTAACGCGAACCCTCCGTGGCACTCGCGTAGCGCAGCCACGAGCCAGTGAAGCGCGCAACGAACACGAGCGCCAATGCAGGCGCCGCCCAAGGAGTCGAGTACCCGAACACTGCTGGCGTGACGGCCGTCCACAGCAGTCCAACGAAGGCGCCGAGCGCCGCCGCGCCACCCACTCTCACGCTGAAGCGCCAGCGCAGGGCGGCCCACGGCTCGACCGGAGCGATGCCTAGGCGGTAAAGGTCGCGGCGGTCGAGAATCACGGGTGGCACGCGACCAGCAAGCGCCAGGCTGACGAACATGAGCACGAAGATGGCGAGCAGCACCGTGCGCGGTCCGGCGACGGGGTTGGCGAGCGGCGTGAGGGCCTCGAGGCCGGCCACCACGAACACGACGAGCCAACCGACCAGGTAGACGAGCGTCCACCAACCAACGGCCCGGCCTACCCACACACGGTAGGCGTGGAACGACCGTACGACCGTCCGACGCCGCAGGTAATCGACGGCAGCGTTCACGCCTGTAGCTGACCGTCGACGAGGTCAAGGCGCCGCGCCTCGAGTAGCGTCTCCAACTCGCGCTGGTGGCCGGTTAACAGCACCGCTCCCCCTGCCTTCCCGCGCTCTTGCAGACCAGCCGCCAGACGCTCCTGACTGGCGATGTCCAGGCCGTTGAACGGCTCATCCAAGATGGTGAGCGGCATCTCCAGTCCCAACGCCAGGGACAACGCGAGCTTCTGGCGCATGCCGCGCGAGTGGGTGCCA
>JBIQMD010000336.1:0-2909 GCA_044463725.1 Truepera radiovictrix | reverse complement strand
CGGTCGTCGTCGCCGTACACGGTGCGCAGCATGCCCGGCCATGGGCGGCGCATGACGAGATAGCCGCCCTGGTCGACACCCGCGTCGTTGCCGTCAGCGTCGACCACGGCCGCGTCGATGCCGAACAGCGGAACGCCAGCAGAGCCGGGTTTCGTCGTGTGTACGCCTGGCAGCGTCGAGATCATGATGGCGCCGGTTTCCGTCTGCCACCAGGTGTCGACGATCGGGCAGCGGTCGCCGCCGATCACGCTGCGGTACCACATCCACGCTTCGGGGTTGATGGGCTCGCCAACCGTGCCGATGAGACGCAGGCTAGAGAGATCGTGCTTCTCCGGGTACTCCCTACCTAGCTTGATGAACGCGCGGATGGCAGTTGGCGCCGTGTAGAAGATGGTCACGCCATAACGTTCGATCATCTCCCAGAAGCGGTCAGGCGCCGGGTACGTCGGGTTGCCCTCGTACATGACTTGCGTTGCGCCGTTGGACATCAGGCCGTAGACGACGTAGGAGTGACCCGTCACCCAACCGATGTCCGCCGTGCACCAGAACACGTCGTTCTCTTGCAGGTCGAACACGTACTTCGCCGTTAGGGACGTGTGCACGAGGTAGCCGCCGGTAGTGTGCAGCACGCCCTTCGGTTTACCGGTCGAGCCGGAAGTGTAGAGGACGTACGCCGGATGCTCCGCATCGACGGGCACGGCTGGGCAGTCCGGCGAGGCGCCCTGCATGAGCTCGTGGTACCACTCGTCGCGCCCGGCCTCCATGTCGACGACGTTCTCGGCGCGCCTGACGACGATGACGTGCTTGACGCTCGGCGTCGTTGCTAGGGCCTCATCGACTGCGGGCTTCAGGGGGAGGACGGCGCCGCGGCGGAAACCGCCGTCTGCCGTGACGACTACGCTTGCCTGAGCGTCGTTGACGCGGTCGGAGAGCGCGTGAGATGAGAAGCCGCCGAACACGACGGAGTGCGTTGCGCCTATGCGGGCGCACGCCAGCATGGCCACGATCGCCTCAGGGATCATGGGCATGTAGATGGCGACGCGGTCGCCGACCTGCACGCCCTTGCCCTTCAGGACATTGGCGAAGCGGCTGACTTCGGTGAGCATCTGGCCGTACGTGATGGTGCGCTTGTCGCCTGGTTCACCCTCCCAGAAGAAAGCCACCTTGTTGGCCTTGCCCTCGTTGACTTGCCGGTCGAGGCAGTCGTACGCGAGGTTCGTCTTGCCGCCAACGAACCACTTGACGTGCGGCTCTTCCCACTCCACGACGCTGGTCCACGGCTCGAACCAGTGGTGACGCTGGGCTGCCTCTCCCCAGAAGAGTTCGGGCTCGTCGAGCGACTGGCGGTAGAGCCGCTGGTACTCTTCGGCGCTGTTGATGATGGCGGAGCGCTGGAACGACTTAGGAGGCGGGAACTGGCGTGCCTCTTGCAGTACGGATTCGATGGTGTCGGCCATGGGTCCTCCCGATTATGGAGTCTGTGGCGTGGCATCAGCGTGCTTCAGCGCGCGCCCGACAGCGGTGATCGTCGTTGAGGAGCATAGCTCAGCGGCGTGGCGGAGGCAAACGCACGCAGCGCCGCGAAGCCGGCATGAGACGCCCACCTGGACACCGTTTAGCCTACGTTTAGCCGCCGCTCGTACCATCGGGTACGAGCCGTCCGTGCATCACCGACCCTAGGTGGGGACGGGAAGGAGAGCGGAATGCTGAGGATGTGGGCAGCATTGGTAGTGTCGACGCTAGGCATCCTTCTGGCGAGCAGCGCCCTAGCGCAGCCCTACCGGGTGGGTGCCAACCTACTGGGAACCGTCGTGGACTTGCCGGAGGTCGAGACCTCCACTGGTGAGACCGTCCGCCGGGGGGTTCCGACGGTCGTCGTGTTCGTGCAGGTCAAGAACTGCAGCCTGTGCAGCGCGACCGGCTATATCGTGCGGAGCTGGATCGAGCGCTACCCGAACGTGCAAGTGGTCTCGGTCGATACCAGGTCCGCCAAGCAGGCGGTCGAGGAGTGGGGCCGTGAGCACGGCGTGCCCGTCATCCACGACGCCGTCGACAAGTTCGAGGACGCGTTCGATACGAACCTCGTGCACGCCTACCTACTGAACGAGCAGGGCGTGGTGGTGGACCGCGTAAGGCCCCTGTACCGTGAGCAGTGGCTCGCCCTCGACCATCAGCTCGCCCGGGCGAACGTGGGCGACTGGCAGGCCGTCGCCGACCACGTGGCCTCACTGCCCGTAATCGGTGGCGTGGCGCGCTCGTTGCCGTCCGTTCCGCTCGGTACCGGGAGGCCGACGATAGTGCTCAGCAGCGATGGCTTCTGTTACTGGTGTCGTGAGCTAGCTGCCGGGATGGCGCGCCCCATCAACGGTTACCTGGAGGAGCGCCCGGATGTGAGCGTCTACCTCCTCGAACCAAGCATCGATTCGATCGCCAGCGGCTTCTACGGCACTGAGACTCACGACTACGGCGCGCGCGAGGTGTACGAGGAGTTCGCCGATCTCTACGGCGAGGAGGCCGCCGGGGCCGAGATCATGAAGTACCTGAACACGGGTGAGGTCACTGGGTCCCTACCGAATCAGCTCTGGCCAGACACGGGCCTGACGGGTGACGTGACGGTCGTGCGTTACGAGGTCGGTGGCCCTGACGACCCTACGGTGGCGTGGGGTTACGGGACCAAGGATATGGGCGTGGCCGTGTTCGACGGCGACGGGCGCTACCTCGGTCCAGTCCCACTCTTCCTGGGCGATTCGGCGAGGGAACTAGTCACGACCTTCAGGCGCCTCCTACCGGTCGACTGAGGAGAGGCGAAAGGTACACGCGCCGCGGCCACTTTGTGATGGTGGAAGCTGCGACCCCCGGCCGGAAGCGGCGAGCATCAACCGCGTGACCAGACCCGTGGCAGGCGCCAC
>JBIQMD010000335.1:0-2932 GCA_044463725.1 Truepera radiovictrix | reverse complement strand
CGGTCGCGGCGAAGCGCATGAAGTTCTGGCGGAACATGGCGGCTAGGCGGGCGGCGGCCGCGTCGTATGCCGTCGGCTCCATCCAGGTGCTGCTCGGGTACAGGAGTTCGACTGGCACCCCTGGAGCGCGCTTGGGGACGTGCAGGCCGAAGACCTCGTCCTCGTAAGTGCCAACGCTGTCGAGCTCGCCGTGCAGCGCCGCGCGCACGAGCATGCGCGTATAGCGCAGCGGTATGCGCTGGCCAACGCCGTAGCCGCCGCCCGTCCAGCCCGTGTTCAACAGCCACACGCGTGCGCCGGACTCCTCGAGGCGGCGCCTGAGCATCTCGGCGTACGCCACTGGTGGGAGCGGCATGAACGGCTCGCCGAAGCAGGCGCTGAAAGTCGCCGTCGGCTCGGTGATTCCACGTTCGGTGCCGGCTACCTTGGCCGTGTAGCCGCTCAAAAAGTGATAGAGGGCCTGCGGCACGCTCAGGCGCGCCACCGGCGGCAGCACGCCGAAGGCGTCAGCGCTGAGGAACACCACGTCCGTAGCTGCCCGACCCATGCCTGACACCGAGGCGTTGGCGATGTAGCCGACGGGGTAGGCGGCGCGGGTGTTCTCGGTCTTGGAGACGTCGGTGTAGTCGGGCACGCGGCCGGCGCCCAACTTCACGTTCTCGAGCACCGTCCCGAAGCGCGTGCTGGCGACGAAGATCTCGGGTTCTGCCTCCTTGGAGAGGTTGATGACCTTGGCGTAGCAGCCGCCTTCGAAGTTGAAGACGCCGCGGTTCGACCAACCGTGCTCGTCGTCGCCGATCAGGTGACGTTCTGGGTCGGCCGACAGGGTGGTCTTGCCCGTACCAGACAGTCCGAAGAAGAGCGCGACCGTGCCATCGGCCGTCTCGTTGGCCGAGCAGTGCATGGGAAAGACGTCATGGCGCGGGAGGTAGAGGTTGAGGACGCTGAAGATGGACTTCTTGATCTCGCCCGCGTACTCGGTGTTGGCGATGAGCACGAGCCTGCGCTCGAAGTCGAGCATGACGGCCGTGGTGCTGCGGCAACCGTGGCGCTCGGGGTCGGCTTGGAAGCTCGGGAGGTCGAGCACCAACCAGTCCGCGCTGCCCGACGCTCCCTCGAACCGGCGGAAGAGGTTTGCAGCGAACAGGCTGTGCCAGGCGTACTCAGTTACGACGCGCACGCTCAGTTGGTGGTCAGGGTCCGCTCCAGCCACCAGGTCCTGCGCGTACAGGTCCTGGGTGGCCGCGTGCGCGTTCATGTCTGCGAGGAGGTTGTCGAAGTGGGCCTGGGTGACGGGCTGGTTGACTGCTCCCCAATCGACGTCGACGCTGGCGGCGTTGTCGACGACGAACTTGTCCTTTGGTGAGCGGCCGGTGAACTGGCCGGTGTCCGCCACGAACGCACCGGTGCTGGCCAGTTGGCCCTCGCCACGCTTCAAGGCCCGCTCGACTAGTTCAGCGGTGCTCAGGTTGAGTTGCACGCTCTTGGCGGCAGCTAGGTCTAGGCCGTGCGACGCGCTGAGTGGCACGCGCGTCGCTCGAGATTGGTTGGCGCTGCTTGACTCACTCATGGCGTGGCCACCTCCGCGGTTGTCGTCGGCACTGGATTCTTATACCAGCCGTGCCGACTTGGTCACCGGGCGTTGGGACGGTATCCGTACACCTCCCGTTACCAGCGCAAGGTTACGCCCACCTGGAAGGCGCTCCGGTCCGTGCTTAGCGCTACTCCGGCGTCGAGCCCGAAGGTGGGTCCGAACGAGTACGAGAGTGAGACTCCCAATTCCGGCCGCGGCGCGTCTGGCACGCCAGCGGCGGGGAAATCGATGCGGCCGGTGAGGTCTAGATCGAGCGGGCCCAGCCCGTAGGAGAGGAGCACCTCGTTCGTGACGGAGAAAGTGCGGTCGGGTCCGTCGTAGGTACCGATGCGGTAGCTGGCGAAGAGGTCAGGGTTGAGGTAACCGCCGACGCGCAACGACACGCCGAACGGTTGCTCGCTGGCGTCGAAGAGGCTGGAGAGGGCCGAGGTGCGGATCTCGACCACGTCTAGGCCGAGCGCCTGCCTGATGGCGTTGGCTAGCTCACTGACTACCAGTAGGTCGACGGCCGTATCGAGCGCGCCCTGCGCGACGGCCTGACCCAACCCGCCCGTGCCGATCAGCCCGGCGTTCAGCTCGAAGCGCCCGAGGGTGATGAGGCTGAGTAGTTCGGCCTCGGTGAACGAGCGCACGCCGCTGCCCGTTCCGTCGCCCTCGACCTCGATGCGGGCGTCTGACGACACGCGGGGTTGCAGGTCGAAGCGGAAGCCGCCCTCGTCCGCCGGCGCAGCGACCATCTGGCCAGTGAAGGCGAGGTTAACGACGAACGACTGGCCCTCGCGGGGCACGACGAAGCTGACGCGGTTGTCTGCCGACACGACGCGCGACTTGTCGAACTCGGTGTGCGCCGCCACGTCAAGGGCGGGGTAGAGGCCCGTGCCTGCTCCCCAGGTGGCTACGGCGTGGTCGATGGTGAAGTCGCGGCCCGAGAAGCGCAAGTTGCCTCGCAGCGTGCTGGCGGTGCCGACGGGGCGCGGGGCGGCTGCGTTGCCGCTCAACACGAGGTCTAGCGCCGCCTCGACGGAGGCTAGGTTGATGGTCAGCAGCACGCGTTGCGGGGCGCGGATGGCGAGGTCAGCGAAGCGCAAGCCAGCCAGGGCGTTGGCGCCGGGTTCGGGCGCCGGGCTGCTGGCCGTCGGCGCCGGCGAGGCTGGCGGGCGGACGCTTGGGTCGACGATCACTTCACTTGCCGTGAGAGAGCCGCCTAGCGCCACCCCGCCTGGCTCCTCGACGAGGGTCAGGTCGGCGTCAACGAGGGCGTTGGAGACGAGCAACGGAGTGAAGGAGACGGTGAGCCCCTTGCCGCTCGCCCGGAGGTTGAGGGGTAGGAGGCTGCCG
>JBIQMD010000334.1:0-2934 GCA_044463725.1 Truepera radiovictrix | reverse complement strand
TGAACTCGTTGACGATGATCGACGGCATGGTGGAGGCCGGCCCGAACAGCGTGAGGGGCAGGCGCACCGAGTTGCCGATGAGCATGGCAACGGCGATCGTCTCTCCAAGGGCGCGCCCGAACGACAAGACGGCTCCGGCCGTTATGCCGCCGCGCGCGTAAGGCAGCACCGCCACGCGCAGCACCTCCCAACGTGTAGCGCCGAGCCCCCAGGCGGCCTCGCGTTGCTCGCTCGGCACTAGTCGGATGGCGTCGCGGGCGAGCGCCGTGGTGTAGGGCACGATCATGAGGGCGAGGACCAGCGTGGCCGTGATCAGCCCGTACCCCGTTGGGTTTCCCAGCCAAGCGGCTTGCCCTGGCGCGTTCTCAGTTGCCCATAGGTAGATGGGACGGTAGACGTTGTCCCGCAGGGCGGGGGCGAGGACGAGGATGCCCCAGATGCCAAGTACGACGCTTGGTATGGCCGCCAGTAGGTCGACGACGTAATCGATGCCCGTCGCTAACCACCGAGGGGCGTACTCGGCGCTCAGGATGGCAAGCCCGATGGCGGGTAGGAACGAGAGGAGTAGTGCCGCGCTGCTCGTGATGAGCGTGCCGAGTATGACGGGCCAAGCGCCGAACACGCCGCTCACCGGGTCCCACTTGGTTCCGGTCAGGAAGCCGAAGAGACCGAAACGACTGAGTGGGTCGGCTGCTTCCTTGCCTAGCGTCCAGGCCATGAGGACCCCGAGGCCAACCACGACCAAGCCCAAGACGGTGAGTAGCGTGAGGAAGGCGGTGTCGCCGAAGCGACTGCCCTTGTTGGCTAGACTGCGCAACTACTGCTCCTTATGCGTTCAGGCGGAGGCGAAATCCGGTCGTTCCGGACTTCGCCACCGCGCCGAACTCGAAACGGTGCTTAAGCGGTTAGCGGAGGCCTTCGACGATGGCCGCGCCGATGTTCTCGCCCTGCCACTTGACTTGGGCTAGGCGGTCCAGGTTGCTGTCGACCGCGGCCTTCGGTAGTGGCGCGAAGTCAAGCAGGGGGCTGAACTCTTGGCCTGCCGTCGTCATCCAGGCGAGGAAGCGCACGGCTTCTTCGGCCTGAGCGCGGCTGGTGAACGCCTTGTTGGCGTCCGCGTTCTCGTAGAAGAGCGCCCACGTGAAGCCCGAGATCGGGTAGCCCTCAGGGTGGGCGGTGTTGACGATCAGGACGCGGGTGTCCTCTGGGAGCGGAACGTCGCCTGCTGCCGAGGTGGCCTCGAGGCTCGGGGCGATGACGTTGCCTGCCGCGTTGAGCATGTAGCCGTAGCTGATGTCGTTGAGGGTGGCGTAAACGAGGCTGTTGTAGCCGATGGTGCCTGGCGTGTTGCTGATCAGGCCAGCCACTCCCTCATTGCCGCTTGCGCCTACGCCGGTGGGCCACTCGACGGCCGTGCCAGCGCCGACCTTGCTAGCCCATGTCGGCGAGACTGCGGAAAGGTAGCTCGTGAAGATGTTCGTGGTGCCGGAGCCGTCCGCGCGGTGCACGACGTTGATGAGCATGTGCGGCAGTTCGACTCCAGGGTTGAGGGCCGCCAGGGCGGCGTCGTCCCAGGTGAGGATCTCGCCGGAGAAGATACCGGCCAAGACTTCGCCGTCGAAGATCAGGCCGGTCTCGAGGCCAGGAACGTTGAAGGTGATGACGACGTCAGCGAGCGTGATCGGCAGGTTGTACGCCTCGCCGCCGCTGCCAGCGCGGGCCGCAGCGAGCTGCTCGTCGTTGAGGAACGCTTCCGTCGCGCCGAAGTGGACGGTCTGGTCGATGAAATTGCGGATGCCGCCACCAGAACCGATCGACTGGTAGTTGACGAGGACGGCGCCGTTCGTTGCGTCACGGTAGAGGTCGGCCCACGAGGCGATGAGCGGGGCGGGGAACGAGGCGCCAGCGCCGGTGATGTCGAGGCTGGTCTGCGCTGCGCCGATGCTTCCGGCTGCCAGGCAGGCTCCTAGGACGAACGTAGCGAGGGTCTTGGTCATGTGAGGTTCCTTCCGAAGTTGCCGACCTGCCAGTTGGTGGCGGGTGGGCGAGGGCGGGCTTGCTGCCCGCTTTCGAATGTAGAACCGCAGTGTCAGTTGCCTGTCAGCCCTAGCTGGACGGCCCTGAACTATGCTGCGCCCATGCCAGATGACGCCCTAGACCTGAAATCACTAGTGGTAGAGCACTCCAGTAGCAACTTCAGCCCGAGCGGCATGGTTGCAGTCGCGCGCGGCGGGAGGGTCGTCCAGTTCGAACCGTGGGGGCAAGACGGCTACGCGCCGGACTCACAGTTCCGCGTGGCTTCCTGTACCAAGAGCTTCACTGCGCTGGCGTTACTCGTCCTCCGCCGTGCGGGCGAATTGAACATCGACGATGAGGTAGCGCGGCACCTGCCCGAGCTGAAGACGGTGGCCGACGAGGGGTGGCCCGCGCTGCGCGTAAGACATCTGCTGAGCATGTCTGGCGGGCTGGCGACCGACAACCCGTGGGGCGACAGGCAGGAGTCCATTAGCCGCCAACAGCTGGTGGCTTGGCTGCAGGCTGGACTGCGGTTGATATTCCCGCCAGGCAGCGCCTACGAGTACTCGAACCTCGGCTACGCCATACTGGGCGAGCTGATTTCGCGCGTGAGTGGCCAGGATTACCGCCAGTTCGTCAAGACGCAGATCCTTGAACCGTTGGGTCTGTCCGACACGCGGTTCATTGACTCCGAACTAGGCCGCGTGGTGCCGAGCTACCACCGTGAGGTGTTCCTACCCGGCCAGCAGGGTGGCTGGGCCCCGCACGCGCAGTCGGGGCCGGGAGCCTTCTCACCGATAGGCGGGCTGTACTCGAGCGCCGTAGACCTGGCGAAGTGGGCGAACACCTACCTCGAGCGGCAGGTCCCGGGAGGCGTAGGCTTCGCGGCTGCGGACCTCCTCGAGGCGCAACAACCCC
>JBIQMD010000333.1:0-2937 GCA_044463725.1 Truepera radiovictrix | reverse complement strand
TCGGACGCGGCGGCGGGGTAGGGCAGAAGGCCGTCAGCTTCGGCCCATCGCTGCGGCGGCTGCTCTCGCACCTGGCGCCTCACAGGCTGAGAGTCGGCCTGCTGGTCGCCGCCGCCGTCGTGTCGGCCGCCCTCGCCTCACTCGGACCCCGCATCCTCGGCCGCGCAACGGACCTCATCTTCGGTGGCGTGATCGGCAAGATGTTCCCAGCAGGCATGACCAAAGAGCAGGCCATCGAAGCGACGCGCGCCGCCGGGCAGAACAAGGTCGCCGAACTGTTGAGCGGCATCAACCTAGTGCCTGGACAGGGCGTCGACTTCACCGCCGTCGGTCAGGTCCTGCTCATCGTAATGGGCATCTACGTGCTCTCTTCGCTACTGCAGTTCGTGCAGGGCTACTTGCTCAACGACGTCGTGAACGCCACCGTCTTCGGCTTCCGGCGCTCGATAGAAGAGAAGCTGAACCGCTTGCCGCTGCGCTACTTCGACGCCCAGCCCCGCGGCGAACTCCTCAGCCGCGTAACCAACGACATCGACAACGTCTCACAGAGCCTGCAGCAGACGATGAGCCAATTCCTCACCGCGAGCCTGACGGTCGTGTTCATGCTCGTGATGATGCTGACCATCTCACCCGTGCTCACGCTCGTAGCGCTGCTCAGCATCCCGCTCACCACGGTCGTCGCGATCCTCGTCATGAGCCGCAGCGGCAAGCAGTTCACTCAACAGTGGCGGCGCACCGGCACCCTCAACTCGGCCATCGAGGAGGCGTACACGGGACACGCGCTCGTCAAGGTGTTCGGGCGCCAGAAGGAAGTTCAGGAGGTCTTCGAGGTCGAGAACGACGCCGTCTACGACGCGAGCTTCAGGGCGCAGTTCCTCTCCGGCCTGATCATGCCTGCCGCCAGTTTCATCGGGAACCTCAATTACGCCGCCGTTGCCGTGATCGGCGGCCTGCGCGTCGCGAGCGGCATCCTTAGCCTCGGCGAGATCCAGGCGTTCATCCAGTATTCGCGGCAGTTCACGCAACCCGTCACGCAGATCGCTTCGATGATCAACATGCTGCAGTCTGGCGTGGCCTCCGCCGAGCGCGTCTTCGAGCTCCTCGACGCAGAGGAGGAGAGCGCAGAAGTCGAGGGGCGGCGCCTTACGGGTGAGGTGGTTGGCCGCGTGACGTTCGAGGGCGTCTCGTTCCGCTACGAGGAGGACCGCCCGCTGATCGAGGACCTCTCCCTCACGGCCGAGCCGGGGCGCACGGTCGCCATCGTGGGGCCGACTGGGGCGGGGAAGACGACCCTCGTCAACCTCCTCATGCGCTTCTACGCGCTCGACGCCGGCAGGATCACGCTCGACGGCGTAGACATCGCGACCATGAGCCGTGCCGAGCTGCGCACGAACATCGGCATGGTCCTGCAGGACACCTGGCTGTTCAAGGGCACCATCCGCGACAACATCGCGTACGGGCGCCCCGACGCCAGCGAGGAAGAGATACTGGGCGCAGCGCGCGCCGCCTTCGTCGACCGCTTCGTGCACAGCCTACCGGACGGTTACGACACCGTGATCGACGACGAGGGCAGCAACGTGAGCGCTGGCGAGAAGCAGCTCATCACCATCGCGCGGGCCTTCCTCGCCGATCCTGCCCTGCTGATCCTCGACGAGGCAACCAGTTCGGTCGATACCCGCACGGAGCTGCTACTGCAACAGGCCATGATCGCGCTGCGCGGCAACCGCACGTCGTTCGTGATCGCGCACCGCCTCTCCACCATCGTCGGGGCAGACACCATCCTCGTCATGGAGGAGGGGCGCATCGTCGAGCGCGGCTCGCACGAGGAGCTGCTGCAACGCGGCGGTAGCTACGCTGATCTGTACCGCTCGCAGTTCGAGGGGGCTGAGCAGGCTGCCTGAGCGAGTCGAGACGCGAAGCATGAGTACCCGCATACTGGTCGTCGAGGACTAACCGAAGCTCGCCGCGCTCCTGGCGCGATCCGTTCGCGCTGGTGGGTAGTGCCACACGCCGGACTTACCCGAGGGCCTTGGCGCCCGCGCGCGATTAGCGCCAGTAGTTGTTGGCCGCCGCCACCGTCTGGAAGTTGACGGCCACTACCTGCGACGCCAACGTCAGGCTGTCGGCGTTGTTCGCATAAGCCGGGCGCAACTGGTCGCGCACCTCCGCGGAAGGTTGCGTGTACTTGACGCCCATGCGCGCCATCTTGATGGCCAGTTCGAAGCCGGTCTGCGCGTCCGGCGTGATGAGGGTCGTGAGCCAAGATTCCATGAGTCGACCTCCTGAGGCAAGTGCACACGAAATGTGCCTTGCCTCACCGTACAACCGGGTGGGCCGTGTGGAACCGGCGGATGTTACCTAGGAGCTCAGGTCAGAAGGTCGTGGTACGGCGCCCAATCCGGCTCGTTATGGAAGGTCCACTGGTAGTAGTCGCGGCCAACCAGCTCTGTTGCCGCGGCCTCGTCTACCAGGACATGACAGTGAGGGTGGAGCTGCAAGGCCGTCGCGCTGACCATGGACGTGATCGGCCCCTCGGTGGCCGTAGCGAGGATGTTCGCCTTGTGTGCGCCCGTCACGACCATGATCACCTCGCGCGCCTCGAGGATGGTCCCCACGCCCATGGTGAGGGCGCGGGGCGGCACCTTCTCTGGGTCGCCCCCGAACATGCCCGCGTTCTGCTGGCGCGTTTGCGGGGCGAGCGCCTTCTCGCGTGTGCGTGACATGAGCGAGGAGAGCGGCTCGTTGAAGCCGATGTGCCCCGAGTTCCCGAGCCCGAGTAGTTGCAGGTCGATGCCACCAACGGCGCGGATGCGCTGCTCGTAACTAGCGGCCTCGGCGGCCAGGTCGGCGGCCACGCCGTTCGGGAGGTGCGTGTGCTCTGCGCGCAAGTTGACGTGTGAGAAGAGCTTCTCCTCCATGTAGTGGTGGTATGAGCGC
>JBIQMD010000332.1:0-2947 GCA_044463725.1 Truepera radiovictrix | reverse complement strand
CCGGTGATCAACGGCCTCTCGCTTGCCTTGGTCGGCGCCCTGTCGGTGCTCGTTCAAGGGGTACTAGTTCGTTCCCTCGTCCCGCGGCTTGGCGAGCGCCGCACGATGCTCGTCGGCATCGCGGCCTCTGCCCTGTCTTACGTCGTCTACGGTGCAAGCCCGTACGGCTGGGTCCTTTACGTCGGGATACTCATCGGCAGCATCGGCGGCCTGACGGGGCCGGCGGCGCAGTCCCTCATCTCGCAGGCGGTGGCCGCCAACGAGCAAGGCGAGGTGCAAGGCGCACTGGCGAGCCTCCTCAGCCTCACTGGGGTGGTTGGGCCGCTTGCCGGCACCATGCTCTTCGCCTATTTCACGGGCGGTAGCGCCGCGATCGTGCTACCGGGCGCCCCATACTTCCTCGGCTCCGGCCTACTGGTCGTGGCGTTCGCCGTGGCCGTTAGGGCGTTCGCGCGTCTTCCAAGCCGAACCTGACCTATAGTGAACCCGCTTTGGGCGCCGCCACATGACCACTACTCGCACCGGCCTCTTGCGTAGGCCAACGACCTCACCCGCACGGTTGATAGCCACCACTTTCGCTGGAGGCATCATCATCGGCACGCTACTGCTGTTGCTGCCGCAGACCCACGCGCCAGGAGCGCAAGTCTCCTTCTTGGACGCGCTCTTCACAGCCACTAGCGCACTGTGCATCACCGGTCTCTCCGTGGTCGACGTCGGCACAACCTTCAACTGGCTAGGTCAGGTCATCGTGATGCTGCTGATACAGGTCGGTGGGCTCGGCATCGTCACGTTCGGGGCGCTGTTCGCCATCGCCATGCGGCGGCGAGTCGGCTACCAACAGCGCCTCGGGTTGCAGAACCAGATGCGCTCGTTCGAGGTGGGCGGCGTCGTCAAGCTCGTGCGCAGGATCCTCCTCATAGCGGTGAGCGCCGAACTAGTTGGGGCATTGCTGCTCTGGGCGCCGTTCGCCAGGCACGAAGGTAGCGTGGTCCGCGGGGCGTACCTGGGGCTGTTCCACGCGGTGAGTGCGTTCAACAACGCGGGTTTCTCCCTCTACTCTGACAGCCTGAGGGGCTTCGTCTCCGACCCGTACCTGAACCTAGTGATCGCGGCGCTGGTGATCCTTGGAGGGCTCGGCTTCTTCGTCACGCTGAGTGTCGTCGCGCGCTTGCGTCTTGGCCGCAAGGCCCGCTTGACACTGCACTCGCGCATCGTCTTCTTGGCGACCGGGCTACTGCTAGCTGGCGGGTTCGTGACCGTGCTAGCCATGGAGTGGAACAACCCCGGGACGCTCGGTCCCCTCACACCGTTCGGGAAGGGACTCGCGGCCTTCTTCCAGTCGGTTACGCCACGCACCGCAGGTTTCGAGACCGTTAGCTACGAGCACTTCCACTCCGCAACGCTGATGTTCACCATGCTCCTGATGTTCGTCGGCGGCAGCCCAGGCAGCACGGCAGGTGGCATCAAGACCGTTACTTTCGTAGTCATGGTAGGCAGCGCCTGGAGCCAGGCCCGAGGCCGCGGCGAGTTGACCTTGTTCGGCCGCACGATATCGAGCCGCAACGCCGTCCAAGCGAGCGCCGTGGCCCTCTTCGGGATCCTTCTTCTCGGCGCGGCGATCACGGTGCTGCTCGTGACGGAGCCGCACTTGCCTTTCGAGAAGACCGCTTTCGAGGCTGTCTCTGCCTTCGGGACCGTTGGTTTGTCTGCGGGCGTCACTCCCTTGCTGTCCGATTCCGGCAGGATCGTGATCGTCTTTTTGATGTACTTCGGCCGCATCGGGCCCCTCACGCTGGCTACGGCCCTCGCCAGGAACGCAACGAGCGACGACATCGAGTACCCTCACGAAGAGGTGCTGGTCGGCTAGGGCAAGGCGCCCGGCGGCCGAGGAGGTCAGATGAAAGTCCAGCAGTTCATGGTCATCGGGGCAGGCCGCTTCGGCTCGGCGCTGGCCACCACGCTCTACGAGCTCGGGCACGAGGTGGTGGTGATCGACGCGCGCGAGGCGGCGGTCACGAGCATCATGGACCACGTGACGCACGCCATAGTGGCGGACGCTACGAACGAGGGCGCGCTTCGCAAGCTGGGCGTCGGCAACTTCGACACCGTGATCGTGGCAATCGGGTCAAACCTCGAGGCCAACATCCTCGCCACGGTCGCCGCGAAATCGAGCGGGGTCAAGCGCATCATCTGCAAGGCCACCACCGAGCTGGCCGCGCGCGTGCTCGAACGGGTAGGGGCCGACGAAGTCGTGCGCCCAGAGCACGACATGGGCAAGCGCCTTGCGCAGCAACTAGCCTCGCCGAGCATCGTCGACGCGTTCAACCTGGGCGAGGTTCACGGGGTGGTGGAGGTGGACGCCGGCCAGCGGCTAGTTGGCCGCCTCGACGAGTTGCGCCTCCCCAACCGCTTCGGCGTAAGCGTCATAGCCGTGAACCGCGGCGGCGACGTGAGCATCAGCCCGAGCGCCAGCTACGAGTTGCGCGAGGGTGACCGCTTGGTCGTCATCGGCGGCAACGCGGCCATCGACAAGCTACGGCGTTACTTGGCGTCGTAGGCGCGGCAGCTAAGGCCCGACCAGCCTGACGAGGCCGCGCACCCGGGAGCCCATGCCCTCAGCAAGGTACACCTCGAGGCGCCCGAAGGCGTCGTGCCTGAACTCGAGGGCTACGGCCCACACGCCGTTAGCGGCCCGCCACTCCCCGTGCGACAAACCCGCCGGGGCGTAACTCTCCACCAGCGCCGTCAGACGCTCAGCTAGGTAGGCGACGCCAACGCTCTCGACCTGAAAGCAGACCTCGGGCGCCTCGCGCCCGCCGTCCTCGCAAGGCAGCTCGTTGGCGTGGAACGAGAGAAGCAGGTCGCTGAGGACCATGCCGTATGGGCTGGCCTCGATGTTGTCGCGCGCGCTGACGCTCGGCGCGAGCAGGACGGCTACCAGGAGAAC
>JBIQMD010000331.1:0-2973 GCA_044463725.1 Truepera radiovictrix | reverse complement strand
CCCACCACCCAAGAGCGATCTCCTGCTCACCCGTTCGTGAGCAACGGGGGCGTCTAGGCGCGCAACTTCCTGCACGTTGACTAGCAGCTGACGGTCATGCTGCGCCAAGAGTGCATTCGCGTCAGCGCTCGAGCGCGCCACCACTGCGGGCACGTCCGCGCCGCCGACTTTGCAGCCTGCGCATGTCCCGTGCGCCAAAGTCACGGCGTCGGCGCTGCCCGCCAGCCGAACGATGTCGGCGCCGGAGAGCTGCGCAAGGCAACGCACGCTTGGCGCGTCGCCAGCAACCTTGCTGCAGCGCAGCGCGGGCCCTGCTTGTAGCCGTGGAGGGTCGGCGAGGGCCTCGCTCGGGCAGGCGCGGATGCACAGACCGCAACCCGTGCAATCGACGGCGTCGATCTCGACTGCGTCGGTGATACGGACGGCGTCGTGTGGGCAGGCATCAAAGCAGGCGCTGCAGGCGTCTGAACCGCTGCGGACGACGAGGCAGCGGTCGGCGACGTAGTCAGGCGTTACCTCTACGGCGCGGAACATCATTGAGAAGAGGTCGCTTAGCCCTGCCAACTCGCTGCCCTTCTAGAACCCGTAGAGTTCTACGCGTTTCTCGCTCAACTTCGTGTGGTAGCCCGTGTCGTTCAAGTAGGTGTCAAAGCCAGCGAAGTCTAGCTGCTGCTTCTGGTCGGACAGCGCAACGGCCGGGTTCGGGTGCACCTCGACCATGATGCCGTCTGCCCCAACCGCCAGGCCGGCCTTGGTTAGGGCGACGAGTAGATCGCGTCTGCCGCCCGAGTGCGTGACGTCAACGAGCACGGGTAGGTGGCTCTCGAGCTTCGCCAGCACCACGGCCGACACGTCTAGGGTGTTGCGGGTGTACTGCTCGAAAGTGCGGATGCCGCGCTCGCATAGGATGACGTTCTCGTTGCCCTCGTGCAGCAAGTACTCAGCTGCCATCAGCCACTCTTCGATGGTAGCGGCGAGGCCGCGCTTGAGGAGCACGGGTTTGCGGCTGCGGCCGACGGCGCGTAGGAGCGGGAAGTTCTGCATGTTGCGCGCGCCGATCTGGAGCAGGTCGACGTACTCCTCGAACAGTGGGAGGTCGCCTGGAGTCATGATCTCGCTGACGAAGGCCAACTCGTGCTTGTCGCAAGCTGCGCGTCCGATGGCGAGCCCCTCCTCGCCGAGTCCCTGGAACGAGTACGGGTCGGTGCGCGGCTTGAACGCCCCGCCGCGGAAGAGTTGCACGCCGCGCGCCGCTACTTGCGCGGCGACAGCTTCGACCTGCTCGCGCGACTCGATGGCGCACGGGCCAGCCACTAGCACGGGGGCGTGCTTCGAGCCGATCTGCACGCCACGAACTTCGACGACGGTGTCTGCCTGGTGCGCGGCGCGCGAGGTCAGGTAGGCGCGCTTCTCTTGCTGCTGGCTCTGCTGCATGCTCGCCTGGAACACTTGCTTGAAGAGACTCTTCACGGTGGCGGCGTCGAATGGCCCCTGGTTGGCGGCAACGAGCGCGTCGAGCATCACCTGCTCACGCACGGGGTCGTACTGCGAGCTGCCACTGGCCGACTGTAGCGCGCCTATTTCGGCCGCCACGTTCGCGCGAGCAGAGAGCAGGTCGAGAATCTGGAGGTTGAGATGGTCAATACGAGCGCGTAGGCTCTGGATCTTCTCTTGCATGCAGCATCCTACGCTGAGAGATGCGCACCACCAGGATGGTCAGCTCGTAAAGCACGACGAGTGGCACGGCGACTAGCGCGAGGTTGAAAGGGTCTCCTGTCGGGGTGATCACGGCGGCAGCGGCTACGCCCCCGACGATCGCCCAGCGGCGCGTGCGCAGGAGCGGCTCCGAACGCAAGATGCCGAGGCGCGCGAGGAGGTAGCCCATCACTGGCATCTCGAACATCAACCCGAACATGGCCATGAGCATGAGCAGGGTAGAGATGTACTGCCCGATGGAGAGTAGACCCTGAGCTTCTCCGCCTAGGAACGACAAGAGGATGGGGATGGAGAAGGGCAGCACGACGTAGTAGGCGAAAGCCACGCCGCACGCGAACGCCAGGGCCGCGAAGAAGATGAACGGCACGGCGTAGCGGCGCTCGTCGGCGAAGAGGCCGGGCGCCACGAAACCCCAGACCTGGCCGAGGAGGATGGGCGAGGCCAGCACCAGCCCGAAGAACGACGCGATCTGCATCGAGACCGTGAAGGGCTCGAGCACGGCGAAGTAGTTGAGGGTCATGCTCGCGGGCAGCGGCGCCTTCAACCACTCGAGTACCTCGAAGCGGAAGGCGAACGCTACGCCGGAACCGACGATCCAACCGATGAGGGCGATGAAGAGTCGCTTGCGCAACTCTTCGAAGTGCTCGATGAGCGTCATGTCGGCCCTGCCGTCGTCACTGGCGTGCTGCTCTTACTGGCTGTCCGGACTCAGGCCTGGCCGGAGCCTTGGTTACTTGCCGTAGCAGCAGGAGCTTCTGGCGCGGGAACGGTGGCCGTCACGGGCGCGGCTGCGGCGACGGGTGCGGCCTTTGGCTGGTCATCCGCGGTCTCGTCGTCGAAGTCCTTCTTCATGTCACGCACGCCTTTTCGAAACTCACGCACGGACTGGCCAAGGCCCTTGGCCATCTCTGGGAGCCTCTTCGGCCCGAAGATCAGCAGCACTAGCGCGAGGATTATGAGCAGTTCCGGGATACCGATCGGTCCGATTCTTCCCATGGTGGTGCCTCCAAACAGCGTCATGCTAGCAACTGCCGGGCCCAGGCGGGTGTGATGCTGGACGTGGAACGCCGCCTCCGCCCCATCTCAGGCGCGGAGCGAGGGCACTTGCGCGCCAGCCCTGAGGCACGTGAGGCCCGTCCTGGACGTCGGTTGACAGGTTCTGCGGCGCGTGCTAGCTTACCTACTCGGGTTCGCGGCGAGGCTGCCACCCTAGCTCAATCGGTAGAGCACCCGACTTGTAATCGGAAGGTTGTCGGT
>JBIQMD010000330.1:0-2977 GCA_044463725.1 Truepera radiovictrix | reverse complement strand
AGGCCGGCTCCCTGCTCGTCAGCGAAGACGTGCGCTTCACGATGAACATCCAGCTCGTGGAGCAAGCAGTAGTAGCTGCCTGAGCTTAGACAATCCCCAAGAAGGTGCGGCGAGCACCAAGCGTTAGGTCTCGGCCCGAGCCAACTGTCTGACGCCGAGCCACAAGGGCACGAACGCCGTGAACAGCGTGAAGCCCACAAGAATGACCAAGACCAACACCCCCTCCGGACTAGTCCAGTAGGGGGTGTTCGGGTTTCGTAGCGCCACCCACGCTGGCCGTGCGAGCAGCAGCGTAAGCAACACCGAGTACGCCATGCCAAGACCCATGAAAGTGAGGGCGCCGGGCGTCATCGCCAACTCGTTAGGGTTCGTGAAACGGAAGTGCGGGTGCGAAGCGCCAAGGCCAACAGCTAAGCCAGGCAAACCAACGGCGCTCAAGACGGCAGCCAGCGGCGCGCCGAACGCCAGCGTGGGGCTCAGGTCGAGGACGCGACCAGCCGCCACGCCCAATCCCAACGCCAGCGCCACCATCAGCGGCAAGGTGAACAAGAACTTCGCGAGCACCAAGTCGCGCTTGCGGACAGGCTGGGTTTGCACGAGCCAGTAGGTGCCGGCCTCGTACGACACGCTGGGGTACGCCATGCGCAACGCAACGCCAGCCACGATGAAGCTCACGAAGGCGATGTTGAGGGCGCCGATGACGTCGCGGAACTGTTGAGTTGGCAAGTCGATGGCTGCGAGGCTCACGAAGTAGACGCCCGCCAGGGCCGCCAGCACGATCACTTGGCTCCACTGCTGGACGTCACGCACGAAGACTCTCACGTCCTTGGCGATGATGGCTCCTACGGGCCCCAAACGATCGTTTAGAAACAGCTCCCACGCAGACGTTCTGTAGGAAGCGCGCGTGCGCGGCGCTGGGGTCGTGTCGAGGCTCTTCACCCAACCGCGTGAGAACGCCAAGCGCGCCAGGGCGCCCGTCAGTAGCAACCCGCCGACGGCAACGCCAACGAGGAGCAGCAAGCTGATTGCTAGGCGCCCGTCTAGGGCGGCCCAACTCGCGTTGCTCGCCCAAGCAGGCGGGAGCCACCCGATCTCTAGGCGTGCGAAGACGGTGAGGAAGCGCTCGAAGGCGTCGCTGTCCTCGGGCGTAATGCGCGCTAGTTGCTCAGGTCTCAAAGCCCTAAGCCCGAGTAGGGCCGCCGCCGCGGCGCTGATGCTAACGGCGGTGGCCACCTCGCGCACACGCCCGGCAGGGGAGAGCCGCACTAGCAGTAGGGCAAGTAGCGCGCCTAGGGTGACCGGCATGGCGTAAAGTGCCGCCGCCGCCAGCGTTCCGACGAGGTAGTAGAGTGGCGGCGCGTGCAGTGCGGCCCCGACGCCGACGAGCACCGGCAGCGTGAAGATCAGCGGCAGACCCGCGGTGTTGACGAAGAGCTCGAGCACTTTCATGCCGAACACGGCGGCAGTTGAGGTCGGCTGCGCCAAGAGCAGTTCGAGGTCCTCGCTGCCGTACAAGGTGCCTATGCTCGCGATGAGCACGCTGAAGAGCACCGCCGCCATGAGCATCAAGAAAAGACCCTCGAGACTGCGCTGCGTTACGGCAGGCGCGATGGTTCCGATGAGCGGGTAGGCGTACAGCCAAGCCACGCCGAAACGCACTAGCCGGAAACCGAAGTAAGCCACGCCGCTAACGAGGACCAACGAGAACAGTAACCAACCGGGCCGAGCGGCAAGGGAACGGATGGCGCCGCGAGTGCGTAGGCCAGCGAGGGTCACGCTGGCCGCTGTGCTTGGTCGTCTGCGGTCAGTCGGAGGAACAAGTCCTCGAGCGTCGCGGTGCTCGACTGTTTGGTCAATGCCCGTAGTTCCGACATGGTGCCTTCAGCTATCAAGCGCCCGTGGTTCATGACAGCCACGCGGTCAGCGACCTCCTCGGCCACCGCCAACGTATGTGTGGTGAGGATGACAGTGCGGCCAGCGGCCGAGAGCTCACGGAAGAGAGCCTTCACCTCACGGTGGCCCTGCACGTCGAGGCCAACCATCGGCTCGTCGGTGATCAAGAGCTGCGGGTCCCCGAGCAGCGCGACGCAGAAGGCGAGCCTTTGGCGCATGCCGTGGCTGTAGCTCTCCGTGAGGCTATCCGCGTGCTCTGCGAGCTTGAAGCGCAGGAGCAGTTCCTCGATGCGCACGTTGGCGGCAGCCTGGCGCCTGACGCCAGCTACGTACCTGAGGAGCTCGCGCGCAGTTACTTTCGGGTAGAACCATGCGCGGTCAGGAACGAACCCAACGGCGAACTTGGCAGCTAGCGGCTCGGCTCGCGTGTCACGGCCGGCAACTCTGATGGTGCCGCTTGTCGGTTGAGCCAGCCCAGTGATGCAGCGGATGGTCGTCGTCTTGCCAGCGCCGTTAGGCCCGAGGAGCGCGAGGACTTCACCCGGCGCGGCGTCGAGCGTCAGGTCGTTGACGGCCAACGTGCGGCCGTAGCTTTTCGTGAGGTTAGCGATGCTTAACAAGCGGCACTCCCGGGGCAGATGCTAGCCACCTCGGGAGTCCTAGCGTGCCGAAGTTTGGCACAGGAGGCCCGTGCCGAAGCGTTCACGGCAGCAGGTAGCGCCATTCGTCCGACATGAACTTCTCCTCGGCGAGGGCTTCTGCGCGCGCCAACTCGTCGGCGGTCAGGGGGCCGTCCGTGAGACCGTAGCGCTGCTTGAACGTCGCCACCAGCCGATCGATGACTACTTCGCGCGGGAGTTGCGTCTGCTGTCTGAGAGGGGCAACGCGCTTGTTGGCGCTCACGCTACCCTTGTCAGAGAGTTTCTCCCGTCCGATGCGCAATACCTCGAGCATCTTCGCCGGGTTCATGTCGTAAGCCATGGTGACGTGGTGCAAGACCGCGCCACCGCGACGCGTTTGCGCCGCGCCGCCGATCTTGCCTGCAACCGACGAGATGTCGTTGATAGGGATGTACTCAGCTTCC
>JBIQMD010000329.1:0-2981 GCA_044463725.1 Truepera radiovictrix | reverse complement strand
ACATCATCGGGCGGATCACCACCTGCCCGTCAATGGCTACTGGGCGTTCCTGGATGGTGTGCATGCCAAGCACGCCCGACTGCGGCGGGTTGACGATCGGCGTTGATAGCAGCGAGCCGAACACACCGCCGTTACTGATGGTGAAGGTGCCGCCCTGCAACTCGTCTGGGGTGATCTTGTTGACGCTAGCGCGCTTGCCGTACTCGGCGATCACCTGCTCGACTTCCGCGAACGACAGACGTTCGGCGTCGCGCACGACCGGCACGACGAGACCGCGTGGCGTCGAGACGGCAACGCCGATGTCGTAGTAGTTCTTGAACACCATGTCGGTTCCGCGGATCTCGGCGTTGAGCTGCGGGACCTGCTTGAGTGCGTCGATGGCGGCCTTGACGAAGAACGACATGAACCCGAGACGCACGCCGTAGCGCTTCTCGAACGCCTCCTTGTACTCGCTGCGGAGGCTCATGACGCCAGACATGTCGACCTCGTTGAAGGTCGTAAGAAGCGCGGCCGTCTGCTGGGCAGACACGAGGCGCTCGGCGATGCGGCGCCTAAGCAGCGTCATCGGCCTTATCTCCTCTTCGCGCTCGTAACCACTTGCGGGCAGCGGCTGCTCGGGTTCCGCGGCAGCCCGTTCACGCTGGGCGAGGTAGTTCTGCACGTCCTCCTTGAGGAGGCGGCCGCCAGGGCCGGTTGCTGGGACCTCGTCCGAGCTCAGCCCGTTCTCGTCGATGAGGCGCTGAGCGGCAGGCATGACGCTCGTGGCGCGAACGCCGACCGGTGCGGCGGGTGCTTCGACAGCGGGCGCTGCTGGCGCGGGCGGCGTCACGGTCACGGCAGGAGCCGCGGCCACGGCGGCCTGTGCAGCAGCGGCCGCTGCCACGACCGGTGCAGCAGCGGCAGCAGGCGCGCTGCGCGGCGCAGACGCCTGAGGCGCGGCAGCGGCCGTCTCATCGACGCGCGCGATGACCTC
Source organism: Truepera radiovictrix (assembly GCA_044463725.1). Taxonomy (GTDB): domain Bacteria; phylum Deinococcota; class Deinococci; order Deinococcales; family Trueperaceae; genus JAAYYF01. Next base: position 2,008 of record JBIQMD010000329.1, on the reverse strand, counting down.
GCCGATGCCAGCGGCGTCGCCTTCGTTCTTGAGGACCTCGATAAGGACGCCAGCAACGGGAGACGGTACGTCTAGCGTCGCCTTGTCCGTCTCGAGCTCGACGATCGCCTCGTCGGCCGCGACCACGTCGCCCGGCTTCTTGAGCCACGACCCGATGAAGACCTCACTGATGGACTCGCCCGCAGAGGGCACTTTAACGTCGGTTGCCATTCACATCTCCCAAACCGGCGACTGCGGCCGCCCAGGTTGCGTATTCATCGTTCGCCGAAAGCGTGGCGCATGAGTTCGGCCTGCTCCAGCTTGTGGGCTGCGCCCGAGCCGGTGGCGGGGCTGGCGGAGGCCGCGCGGTACACACCGCTGAAGTCGCGACCGCACAGCTCCCGTCCGAAGCGCACTAGCAGGTAAGGCCAGGCTCCGTTGTTCTCGGGTTCTTCTTGCACCCACACCGCCGGCGCGTCCTTGGGGAACGGCGCTAGGGCGGCCTCTACGGGCGCCATGTTCAACGGGTAAAGCTGTTCGAGCCGCACGATGGCGACGCCGTTCGCGCCGCGCCTCTCGCGCTCGGCCAGCAGGTCGTAGTAAACCTTGCCGCTCGTCACGAGCACCCTCGTAACCTTGTCAGCCTCAACTTGCTCATCACCGATCACGCGGCGGAAGGTGCCGCTCTCCAACTCCTCTAGGGTGCTGGTGGCGCGCGGGTGGCGCAGCAGGCTCTTAGGCGACATGACGACTAGCGGCTTGCGGTACGGCCTGACGTACTGACGCCTGAGGAGGTGGAAGATCTGCGCTGGCGTGGTTGGGTAGACGACCTGCATGTTGTCTTCCGCGCAGAGTTGCAGGAAGCGCTCGAGACGCGCGCTCGAGTGTTCTGGCCCTTGCCCCTCGAAGGCGTGAGGGAGCAGCATGACGAGGCCGGATAGCCGCGACCACTTCTCCTCTGCACTCGCGATGAACTGGTCGATGATCACCTGTGCGACGTTGACGAAGTCGCCGAACTGCGCCTCCCACAACACCAGGCCGTCTGGTGCGTCGAGGCTGTAGCCGTACTCGAAGCCAAGGACGCCGGTTTCGGAGAGCGGCGAGTTATGGATCTCGAAGAGGCCAGGCTTCGATTGCAGGGCGGTCATCGGCACGTACTCGTGCCCGTCGACGGAGTCGTGGAAGACGGCGTGGCGGTGGCTGAAGGTGCCACGCTCGACGTCCTGGCCCGTGAAGCGCAGCTTGACCCCGTTAGCTACGAGGCTAGCGAACGCCAGGGCTTCGCCAGCCGCCCAGTCCAGTGGCGCCTCGCCATCTGCCATGGCCTCGCGCGTCTTGAGTTGGCGCGCGATCTTGGAGTTGAGCCTGAAATCGTCAGGCACCTGCGTGAGGGCCTTCAACCAGGTCTTGGCGGCGGCAGCGCTAATGCCGGTGTCTGGGTCAGGTAGGTCCTCGTCCGCGCCGCCTTGGTACTTGTGCCATACCCCTTCGAGGGTCGAGTACGAGAGCTTGAACTCCGTGCTGCGCGCCGCCGACAGTTCGTCTTCGAGGTGCGTTCTGCGCTCGTCAGCGATGCGCTTGGCATCTTCGCTCGTGACCTCACCGAGCTTGGCGAGGTGGTCGAGGTAGGAGTCGAGCACGCCCTTGCGGTGGCGGATCTTCTCGTACATGACGGGCTGCGTGAACGACGGTTCGTCCGTTTCGTTATGGCCGAAGCGGCGGTAGGCGTACATGTCGATGACGACGTCGCGCTTGAACTCGTGCCTGAAGTCCATGGCGAGTTCGATGACCTGCGCTACGGCCTCCGGGTCCTCGCCGTTGACGTGGAAGATGGGGCTCTGCAGCATCTTGGCGACGTCCGACGCGTACGTGGTGCTGCGGCCTTGACGCGGGCCGGTGGTGAAACCGACTTGGTTGTTGACTATCACGTGCAGGGTGCCGCCAACGCGGTAGCCGACGAGGCCGCTCAAGTTGAGGGTCTCCTGCACGATGCCCTCGCCGATGAAGGCCGCGTCACCGTGAATGAGGA
>JBIQMD010000328.1:0-2994 GCA_044463725.1 Truepera radiovictrix | reverse complement strand
CTGCCGGCGCCATGTCCGGTGGGCAGAAGAAGCTGCTCGAACTCGCCCGCACGCTCATGGCCGACCCCAAGATCGTGCTACTCGACGAGCCTGGCGCGGGCGTCAACCCGACGCTGATGGGCAAGATCCGCGAGAAGATCGAACTCCTCAACCGCGAGCGCGGCATCACGTTCCTGCTCATCGAGCACGACATGCCGCTCGTGATGACGTTGTGCGACCCCGTCATCGTCATGAACCAGGGAAGCAAGCTCGTCGAGGGTCCACCGTCCATGGTCAAGACGGACCCGCGCGTACTTGAGGCTTACCTCGGAGGGCAATATGCCACTGTTGACGGTTGAGGGCGCCGTCACCGGCTACGGCGAGATGCAAGTGCTGCGCGGCGTGAACTTGACGGTGGAGGCTGACGAGATCGTCTCGATCGTTGGTCCGAACGGCGCAGGCAAGTCGACCGTCATGAAGCTCGTATTCGGGTTATTGAAGCCGTGGGAGGGCAAGGTCACGTTCGACGGCGCAGACATCTCCGGCCTGCCGCCGGAGAAGATCGTGAGGAGGGGCCTTAGTTACGTGCCGCAGGTAGACAACGTCTTCCCCAGCATGACGGTGGAGGAGAACCTCGAGATGGGGGCCTACATTCTCGATGAACCGCTCAAGCCGCGCAAAGAGCGCGTCTACGAACTCTTCCCCCGCCTAGCTGAGCGGCGCAAGCAGCGTGCAGGCAAGATGTCGGGCGGCGAGCGGCAGATGGTCGCCATGGGCCGTGCCCTCATGCTCGACCCTAAGATCCTCATGCTGGACGAGCCGTCGGCTGGCCTCGCCCCGCTCCTCGTCGACATGATCTTCGAGAAGGTGGCCGACGTGAACAAAGCAGGCGTCGCCATCCTCATGGTCGAGCAGAACGCCAAGAAGTCGCTGGCATTGGCCGATCGAGGCTACGTACTCGCGACGGGCCAGAACCAGGTCGACGGTCCAGGCAAACAACTCTTGTCCGATCCAGAGGTCGCGCGCCTCTACCTGGGAGGCTGAGCCGATGACCGAAACCACTACCGCACTCACACTGCGGCCGGGCGAGCGCGTGCGCAAGGTTCTTGGGCACCCTGCGACCATGTGGAGCATGTTGGTCCTCCTCGGGATCGTGCTGTTCGTGGCGGCCCAAGCGAAGGGCGTTAGCAACACCCAGCTGCTCTCGTTGTTCGTGCGCGGCACGCTGCTAGGCGGCACCCTCGCGCTCGGGGCAGTCGGCGTCACCCTCGTTTACGGGGTGCTCAAGATGTCCAACTTCGCGCACGGCGACATGATGACGCTTGGCGCCTACCTCGGCCTCATCGTCGTTACCGTCCTGCCGAAGGGGCAGGTACTCAAGCCGTTCTCGTTCGGCTACGAGTTCCTCGTAGCCCTTGCCATCGTCGTGCCGCTCGTTGGCCTGGCGGCGTTCGGGCTCGACAGAGTAGCTTTCAGGCCACTCAGGCGCAGGCGAAGCCAACCGATCATGTTCGCGATGGCTGCGCTTGGCTTGGCCTTCGGCATCCGCAGCCTCGTCTACCTCTTCTGGGGCGCGGACTTCTCGTTCTACTACACTGGCAGGCCGCGGCCGGCGTTCGAGCTCTTCAGCGGCGTGCGCGTGCGACCCGATCAGCTGTTCATCCTCGGCCTCGCCGTCTTGCTCATCGTCCTCGTGTACCTCCTGCTCGAGCGCACCAAGGTCGGTAAGGCCATGCGGGCCATGGCGGACAACCCTGACCTTGCGCGGGTCACCGGCATCGACACGAACCGTGTCGTGTTCTGGACCTGGCTGATCGGCGGTGGGCTCGCGGCAGCCGGCGGCATGCTCTACGGGCTGGACGTGCAGCTGCGGCCTGAGATGGGTTGGTGGCTGCTCCTGCCGCTCTTCGCCTCCGTCATCCTCGGCACCATCGGCAACGCTTACGGTGCAATGGCCGGAGCGTTCATCATCGGCATCGTGTGGCAAGTGAGCACGGCGTTCCTCAACCCGGCGTACGGCCACGGCATTGCCTTCCTAGTCATGATCCTCGTGCTGCTGGTGCGGCCAGAGGGCTTGTTCGGGAAACGCGGGTGAGTGCCTTGACGCCTCTGGTGTTGGCCAAAGCCACGCTGCTCACGGTGCCCGTCTGGCTCTTCCTTTCGAGCCTGTTGAAGGTCAAGCCGTCCGTTCTCAAGCACGCCATCTCCATCGTTGGCGGATTCGCTGCAGGGTTGCTGCTGGTACTCTTGGTGCCCAACGGCATCCTCGCCTACCTGACGTCGTTCGCGCTGATGGCGAGCATCTACGCCGTGCTCTCCCTCGGCCTCAACGTGCAGTGGGGTTACACGGGCCTGTTCAACATCGGCATCGCCGCGTTCTTCGCTGTCGGGGCGTTCACGAGTGCGCTAGTTACCACCGTCAAACCGATGGGGATCAACGCTACGTTCACGCAGCAGGTCTTCGGCCTCGGAGCCCCGTTCTGGGTAGGCGTCATCGCGGCAGGTATCACTGCTGGCCTGCTCGCTTGGCTAATCGGCAAACCGACGTTGCGTTTGCGCGACGACTACCTCGCCATCGCCACCATCGGCATCGCTGAGCTGGTGCGCCTTGTGTTCCAGAACGAACGCTGGCTAGCCAACGGCCCCCAGCCACTGCGCGGCATTCCTCAGCCGCTCTCCTGCCTCTCTGGCGACGGCTGCTCGTGGCTGCCTGGGTTCGTCAACGATTTCTTCTCACCGCTCCTCCCGCGTGATTACCCGCTCGTTTACGTAGCCATCGTCGCGCTCGTCCTCTACCTCGTCTTCCGCGTGCTAGAACGCGCCATCCGCTCGCCGTGGGGCCGCGTACTGCGGGCCGTACGCGAGGAGGAGGCTTCCGCCGCGATGAACGGCAAGAACGTCGCGGCGTTCCGCATGCAAGCGTTCGTCGTCGGCTCGGTGATCATGGGCATCGGCGGCGCACTCTACGCTCACTACATCGTGTCGATCGACTACGGTCACTTCGACCCGCTGTAC
>JBIQMD010000327.1:0-2996 GCA_044463725.1 Truepera radiovictrix | reverse complement strand
ACCTGCGACCCGCTGATTAAAAGTCAGCTGCTCTACCGGCTGAGCTAACGACCCAGCAGCCCAAGCAGTATATCGACGCCGTGCGGCATGGTGTCAAGCACCTGTAGGGGTTCGGGCTGGTTGAGGGTCGGCGCTCGCTCGAGTCTAAGCCCGACGTGGTTACACAAGAGCCAAAACTCACGCCCCTTTCATCTTGTTCGGCCCGATACCCCCTGCTAGACTGTCCGAGTAGCTGGTTGTGAAAACGCGCACGAACTGCGCGCTTCTCAACATTCGGCAGTACGTGGTGATTGGTCTTCAGTAAGGGCCGCTTCTCCCCGATGCGGCTCGAAAGGAGAGGGCTCCTTGTACCTAGAGGTCCTGATGATGTTCTTGGCGGCCGGGTTCATTGCGGTCGCGGCGCTGGTGGTGGGCGGGTTGATCGGCCCTAGACGGCCGAGTGAAACCAAGCTCGCCGCCTACGAGTCCGGCATCCCGGCGGTGGGAACGGCGCGCGAGCGCTTCCCGGTTCACTTCTACTTGGTGGCGATGGTGTTCATCATCTTCGACCTTGAAACGGCGTTCTTCTACCCGTTGGCCGTCAAGTTCAACGCTGCCCCGCAGTTCCTCTTCGCCAACGCCATGATCTTCGTGGCCGTCCTCGCGGTCGGGTTCGTCTACCTCGTCCGCAAGGGCGTTCTGAACTGGAAGTGAGCATGAGCTTACTAGACCTGTTCGAGAAGGACGTTCAAGAGCTCGAGGCGGACGGCATCTTGTTCACCAGCCTCAACAAGCTGGTGGCGTGGGGCCGCTCCAACAGCCTCTGGCCCGCCACCTTCGGTCTCGCGTGCTGCGCCATCGAGATGATGGCCGCCACGAACTCGCGCAACGACCTCGCGCGCCTCGGTTCCGAGGTGTTCAGGGCCAGCCCACGCCAGGCAGACGTGATGATCGTGGCTGGCCGCTTGAGCAAGAAGATGGCGCCCGTCATGCGCCGCGTATACGACCAGATGCCGGACCCCAAGTGGGTGATCAGCATGGGCGCCTGCGCGTCGTCTGGCGGCATGTTCAACAACTACGCCATAGTTCAGAACGTCGATTCTGTAGTGCCAGTCGATATCTTCGTGCCGGGCTGCCCCCCGAGGCCTGAGTCCCTCATCTACGCCGTAGCGCAGCTGCAGAAGAAGGTCAGGGGCGAGACGTTCGACGAGCGCGGCGTGCAACTGCCCGTCGTGGAGGGCTGGAAGCGATGAGCGATCTCGAAGGCCGCGCTGGCCTCATGGGCCTCCTTAGGACCATGGCAGACCTAGGCGGTGTCGTCAGCGAGTTCAAGGGCATGACGAGCGTCACCATCGGCAAGGCGCACATCATCGAGGCCCTCGTTGCCGCCCGCGGCGCTGGACTCGAACTGCTCTCGGACATCTTCGGCATCGACTACCTCACCTACCCTGGGCACCGTGGCAAGCGCTTCGCGGTCGTCTACAACGTGCACGACCTGCACGGCGACGCCCGCATCTTCTTGCGCGTCGAGGTCGAAGACGGCGAGAGTCTGCCAACGGCTACAGGCGTGTGGCGCGGCGCTGACTTCTTCGAGCGCGAGACCTTCGACATGCTCGGCATCGAGTTCGAAGGCCACCCGAACCTGCGCAAGCTCCTCACTCCTGAGGACCTGGACGGCCACCCTCACCGCAAGGACTTCCCGCTCGGTGAGACCCCGACGTTGTTCAACGACGGGCGCTTCCTCGATCCAGCCACCTTCCGCTCGGGCCTAACTGGCCGCGACCAGGGGCTTACGGGCTGGAAGGGCGGAGCGCGCGACGGCGTGATAAGCAGCCAAGGCGAGCTGCCTGGCGAGGGAGGGAAGTAGCGGTGGCTAACAAGAACGTCAACCCAACTATCCCGCCCGATGCCGAACTGCCAGGCTCGTTCTCGACGCGCTTCATGCGCATCAACGTGGGCCCGCAACACCCGAGCACGCACGGCGTGCTGCGTCTCGTCGTCGACCTGGACGGCGAGCAGATCGTGTCCCTCAAGCCGCAGATCGGGTACCTCCACACGGGCTTCGAGAAGACCATGGAGAACCGCACCTACCAGCAGGGCGTCACCTACTCGAACCGCATGGATTACCTGCACGGCTTCGCGCACGATCTCGCTTACATGCTGGCCGTCGAGAAGCTGATGGACGCGCGCGTGCCCGTGCGCGCGCAGCGCATCCGCGTGATCCTCACCGAGCTGAACCGCTTGGCGAGCCACTTGGTGTTCTTCGGCACCACGATGCTCGACATGGGCGCCCTCACCCCGTACTTCTACTGCATGCGCGAACGCGAAGGCCTGATGGACATCTTCGAGGCCGTGTCGGGCGTGCGCATGAACTACGGGTACTTCCGCGTCGGCGGCCTGTACCAGGACGTCCCAGACGACTTCGAGCCGATGGTGCGCAAGTGGCTGGCGGCGTTCCCCAAACACCTCGACGAGTACTTCACCCTCTTCATGGGCAACAGCATCCTCATGGCCCGCACGCAAGGCGTGGCGGTAGTGACGCGCGACATGGCCATCGATTACGGCCTGACCGGCCCAAGCGCACGCGCGAGCGGCCTGAACCTCGATTACCGGAAGAGTGCGCCGTACTCCGGTTACGAGGACTACGTTTTCGACGTCCCAACCCACGAAGCGGGCGACATCTACGCTCGCATCCTCGTGCGGTACGAGGAGATGATCGAGAGCTGCCGCATCGTCTCGCAGGCCCTCGACATGCTCGAGCCTGGGCCCGTGAAGGACCCGGACAGGCGCATCAGCCTCCCGCCGCGCCAGGAGCTAGAGAACTCCATGGAGGCCGTGATCTTCCACTTCAAGCTCGTCACGGAAGGCTTCCACCCGCCGCGCGGGGAGGTCTACGTGCCGACCGAGAGCGCCCGCGGGGAGCTCGGCTACTACGTGATCAGCGACGGCGGCTCGATGCCTTACCGCGTGAAAGTCAAGGCGCCTAGCCTCGCTAACCTGCAGTCTCTCGAGCCATC
>JBIQMD010000326.1:0-3005 GCA_044463725.1 Truepera radiovictrix | reverse complement strand
CGAGTTCGCTCTCGCGTTCAAATACTTCCGCCGCTGCCAACTCGGGCCGCTCGTGGTCCGTCGCCGACTGGCCGGCGGCACCTTTCGGCGCGGCCGGCGCTACTTGCGACTTGCGCTCCATAGCTACCTCCTACCTGCAAGTTAGCCCTTGGCGGCCGGACTGTCCGTGTCGGCGTTGACCGTGGGCGCCGATGGCGCACGCGAAGCCGTCTCCGACGGGCATGCCGAAGCGCGCTGGGCGGTTCCCTACGGGTTGCGGCTCCGCGCCGGCCGTGATTGCCTGGCTTCAGCGCTTGGCATGCTCGTCCAGTTCAGCAGCCCAGCTAGCAACGCGGGTGACGCTGGCGTCCAGGTCGCGCAGCAGCGTGAGGACCTCGAGGTGGTGCGAGCTTGACGCGCGTGACTCAGGCAGTTGCGCCTCGAGGCGCGCCAAGTGGGCTACGCGCATGCGGCCTACCAGCGACTCCAGTTCGGGGCGGCGCTCGATCACTGACTGCGCCATGGCTCTGTCGCCCGTCGCAAGAGCAGTGAACGCGCCGTGCATGCGCTCCAGTACGCGCTCGCCGGTGTTGGCGAGTTCCGCGCGACCCTCCTTGCTGAACTCGACCCCTTCCGTGCGCAGCTTCTCTTCGCGCCTGCCTAGCCGCCTTATCTGGTCGCCCATGTGCTCGAGCTCGGTGGCTATCAGAAGGAGGCGCTCGGAGATGGGATCCTCGCCGTTCGCCCGCCGCACCCGGGCAACGTAATCGACCACCTGATGCGTCAAGCGGTCCACTTTGAGCTCGCGGGCCGCGATGGGGCCCGGGTCCCAGCGCCCTGCGCCGAGGTACTCGGTCGCACGCTCCGTCATGACCGCGACCTGGTCGCTGATGCGGACCGTCTCCCTCAACGCCAGCGCCAAGCCGAGAACGGGGTCCTTGATGGCGTCGGCCCGCAAGTACTTGGGCGCAGAGTCGTCTTCCGTTGCTGGCACGAGCCTAGCGCTGAGCGGGGCGAGCAGGCCGACGAGGAGCGTGCCGACAAGGGTGACTACGAAGTTGAAGAGCGTGTGGGCATTGGCTACCTCGCGGGCTTGGCCACCACCGATCGCCTGCAGCCCCGCCGCAGCGGGCTCGAGCACGAGGACGACGACCACCGCGCCGAGCGCCGTGACGAGCAGCTGCATGAGGGCGGCGCGCTGGGCGTTCGTGTCGAACGTCCGCGACACCATCAGTGGCATGAGCGCCGACCCAGCATTGCCGCCAACCACCAACGCAACGGCCGTCTCGAGCGGGACGCTGTTGGCTACGTACAGGCCAAGCGCAACGGCGGTGGCCGCGTTCGAACTAGACAACATGGCTCCGAGGGCCGCCCCGAGGAGAAGTACCGCTAGCGGCTGCTGCTCCGCTGCGCTCACGAGGAGGCTGAAGAGGTCGCTGCCGCTAAGCGCAGAAACGGACTGCACGGTGAGGTCGAGGCCGAAGAACAGCATGCCCGCGCCGAGGAGGAAACCCCCGAACGCGTGGCCGCGGCGCCACAAGGCGAGCACGTAACCAACGCCGATCATCGGCAGGGCGTAATCGGAGAGGTGGAACGCCGCCAGCTGGATGGCGAGGGTGCCGCCGACCTCGGCGCCGAGGAGCAGGGCGATGCCCTCCCTCACGGCGACCAGGCCACCGCCGACGAGACCGAGGACGGTTACAGAGGTTGCGGTGCCGCTCTGCGTGGCCGCCGCCACCCCCGTGCCAGTGAGCATGGCAAGGAAAGGCGAGCGCGTCGCGAACGCCATCCAACGCCGCGAGGCCGGCCCAAGGATCTCCTGCAAGGCGTTCGCGATGCGGTGTATGCCCAGCAGGAACAGGGCCAACCCGCCAAGCATGGTCAGCAGCATGGCGCGTGCACTCCAGGTAGTCGGCGCGAGGTGGGTGGAAAGGTTGAGGGCGTCACGGTGTGTCCCGTCTTAGGAATGAATAGGCAGTGTACCCCTACCGCTGAGCGCAGAGGTGCTGGCCTGCGCACGGTGCACGTCGGCGGTGACGGCTTCAGCGGTCACACGCAACCCCCGACCCCGGCAGTGAGCGTGACCGGCCTGCCCGACCTAGCCCCGCTCCTCCGGCTAGTGGCAGACAAAGCGCGAGCCTAATGTGTACCCCGCTTCGTTCGCGTTAGCCCCTAGACCGCGCGGCCGGTTTGCTACCTTACAGGGGAACACAGCCAAGCAACCCTAGGAGGGTAAGAGCATGAAGCGAGTTCTGGTCGCGTCTCTGTTTCTCGTATTGACCTTGGTCGCCGGCGTGGCGCTGGCCCAAGACCCCGTGAAGATCGGCGTGATAACGAGCATCACAGGTCGCTTCGCTGAGTTCGGTGAGCAGCATCAGGCTGGCATAGAGGCCGCGCTACAGGACGTCAACGCCGCCGGTGGCGTGAACGGCCGCACGGTAGAGGTCGTCTTCGAGGACGACACCTCGGAAGTGAACGCTGCCCTCGCGGCCTCCGAGAAGCTCGTCAACCAGGGACTGCCCCTCGTGATGGGCGCCTACTCCTCATCCATCACCAACCCGATCGCCCAGTACTTCACGCGCCAGAAGCGCCCATTCCTCGTCTTCACGTCGTCTGACGACGCCATCACGCGCCCAGGCTCCGACTGGGTGTTCCGCACCAACCAGCCGTCCTACGCGTACGCTCAAGTCCTCTTCGACGTGTTCGACCAGATCAACGCGCAGCGCGGCGCAGGCACCCTCAAGACCGTCGTAACGGTACACGGCAACGGCGCGTTCGAGAGCGCAGTAGCAGACGCCGTCGACGCGATCGCCGCCGAGCGCGGTTACACCGTCCTGCAGCGCCAAGACTACGACCAAACGGGCGCCGACTTCCGCCCCATCCTCAACCGCTTCAAGGCCCTGAACCCAGACGTCCTCTTCATGGTGTCGTACGCAGCTGACTCGGTTGCCCTCATGCGCCAAGTGCAGGAAGTCGGCCTCGACGCCAAGGTGTTCGCCGGCGGCGCCGCTGGCTTCGCGCTCCCA
>JBIQMD010000325.1:0-3022 GCA_044463725.1 Truepera radiovictrix | reverse complement strand
CCGTTGCTCGTAACGGCCTCGACCCAGTCGGCGGCAGGAAGATCGCTTCCCACGTACATGGTCTTCACGCCGAGCCGGCGGAGTGCCACGCCGAAGGCCAGTGCCCCCAACTCGTGGCGTGCGCCAGGCGGCAGTCCCACCACGACGTCGGCGCGTGCTGTGTCGCGGGACGCCGCGTCGTAGCGCTGCCCTAGCCAACGGAGGACCGCGGCGCTGGTCACATGCTCCCCTGCCACCGACACCTCGCCCGCAGCCCAGGCGTCGCCGACGGCTCGCAATGCAGGGAAGAGTCTGCTCTCGACCGCCACTTCGAAGCGGCCGGCGGCGGCGAAGTCGTGCAACAGATCGGACAGCGCCGCGGCGTCCAGCCGGGCGGCGGCGGCCACGAACCGCGCAGGGAACTTTCCACTTGCTTCGGAGGCGGGGGTCGCATGGACGGCGCCAGGTGTTGCGGCGCCAACGGCCTCCGCAGCGGCCCGAGGTGCCGCGCTGCCAGCGGTTCCTTGCCCGGCCGCCGCCATCAACACGTGGCCAGCGGCCTCACGCGGCCGCCAACCGCTGTCGATGAGCTCGCGCATGGCCTCTAGCTGCGCGATGTCGGCTTCGCTGTACAGCCGGTAACCAGACGGCGAGCGTTGCGGCTGCACCACGCCGTAGCGCTTCTCCCACGCCCTCAGAAGGTCGGGGGTGAGTCCCACGCGGTCGGCTGCCTCCCTGATCGTGAACATCCAGCCCAGTATAGAGATTGGACAGAGGCTTGACAAGCAACGGGCACCGCGAGTAGACTTTGGACAAACCTTGAACACGCGTTTGGGGTTTAAAAGTTCGATGACACGGAAGGGGAAACGCATGCGCACGCTGAATACCATCTCATTGGTCCTCGTAATCGTCGGAGCCCTCAACTGGCTACTGGTCGGCCTCTTCGGCTTCGACCTGGTGGCCGCTATTACCGGCAACTCGTTCGGCGAGAAGAACGCTCTGTCGTCGATCATCTACGTTCTCGTCGGCCTGGCAGGGCTCGTCGTACTGCCGTCGGTGTTCACCGCAAAGCAACCGGGCGCGTAAGCCAACCCACGCCTGCGAGCATGAGCGGTAACAACGACACGTACTTGAGCCGTACCTGCGGAAGAGAGAGTGGAACTGAACATGCGTAAGGTCCGCGGCGCGGTGCCGCTCGTGCTCGTACTCATCTGGGTCGCCCTCACCGGCGTGGGCGGCCCTTACTTCGGTCGACTGTCGGAGGTGATCGAGCAGTCGAGAACCAGCTTCCTGCCGGCCAGCGCAGAATCGACTCGAGTGAGCGAGATCTTGGCGGCCTCCGCCCAGGAGGACAACCCGCCCGCCATCCTCCTGTATCACGCGCCTGGCGGCCTCGACTCAGCCAAGCGCGCAGCTGTAGACGCTCAGTTCGCCGAGATCACCTCGTTGAGCGGGGTCGGTCAGTCGTCGCCCCTCCTGCCTTCGCGTGACACCTCCGCCAACGGGGATCCGTTGGCGTTGCAGGCGTTCCTACTGGTCGAGGGCGATCCGCGCGAGGCCGTCCAGGAGATCCGGGCCGTTACCGCCCAGCCGCCCGCGGGTGTGGAGGCGTACGTAACCGGCCCGGCTGGCCTCGTCGCCGACCTGTCGGGCGCGTTCGCTGGCATCGACGGGCTGCTGCTCGCCGTCGCCGTGATAGCCGTCCTGATCATCCTGTTCATCGTCTATCGCAGTCCGATCCTCCCCCTTATCGTGCTGCTCAGCGCCGTCGCCGCGCTGGCCTCGTCGATCGTTGCCGTGTATTACATGGCCGCCGCCGGATGGATAAAGCTGGACGCGCAAGCGCAGGGCATCCTGTTCATCCTGGTGATCGGGGCAGCCACTGATTACGCGCTGCTGCTGGTGTCGCGCTTCCGCGAAGCCCTGCACGACGAGGAGGACCACCGCAAGGCGCTTGGGACCGCGTGGCGCGCCACCGTCGAACCGGTGCTGGCCTCGGGCGGCACCGTCATCGTGGGGCTCCTGTGCCTGCTGTTCTCCGATCTCAATTCCAACAAGGCCGTCGGGCCGGTGGCGGCGTCGGGCATCCTGTTCGCCATGCTGTCGGTGCTCACGTTCCTTCCCGCCGTGTTGGCGTTGCTCGGGCGGCGGGTGTTCTATCCCAACGCACCGCGGGTCGGGCAAGCGGAGCGTAGCGGGATCGGGTTTTGGGCCGCGGTGGCCAAGCTCGTCGCCAGCCGACCGCGCGCGGTATGGTCGGTCACATTGGTGGCGCTCCTCGCGGCCGCCGCCTTCGTCCCGCAACTACGCGCCACGGGCGTACCGGAGAGCGACTTCGTGCTCGGATACTCGGAGGCGCGAAGTGGGGAGGACGTGCGTGAGCGCTACTTCGCCGCCGGCGTCGGCACCCCTGCCATCGTGCTCGGCCGGCCCGAGCTGGCGGAGCAACTCCTGGCCGCAGTGACGGGCGTCGAGGGCGTGACGGGCGCGTCGATCACCGTCAGCGCTTCGGTGGTGCCCGGCCGCGTGGACGCCGCCGCTCCGCCGCTTCTCTTCCCTTACGCGGGTGAGGAGTGGATCGAGATCCAAGCCACGCTCGCCTCCGCCGAGGGCAGCGACGCGGCCTCCGAAACGGTCAGGCGCCTGCGCACCGCCGTCCACGCGGTCGACGAGCAGGCACTGGTGGGCGGCGGCACCGCCGTCGACATCGACACGCGCGACACTGCCCGGGCCGACATCTTCAAGATCATCCCCATCGTCCTCGTGGCGATAACCATCATGCTGATGATGCTGCTCCGCTCGCTGGTCGCGCCGCTCATCCTGATAGCCACCACCGTCATCTCCTACCTGGCCACACTAGGTGTGGCGGCGCTGGTGTTCAACCACCTGTTCGAGTTCCCCGGCGCCGATCCGAGCGTGCCGCTCTTCGGCTTCGTGTTCCTCGTGGCGCTGGGCATCGACTACAACATCTTCCTCACCACCCGCATCCGTGAGGAATCCATTGCTAGGGGCACGCGCGAGGGCGTGCTGCACGGCCTGCTGG
>JBIQMD010000324.1:0-3028 GCA_044463725.1 Truepera radiovictrix | reverse complement strand
TCGGCATCGCGTTGGGTGGGCAGACGAGCACGTTCTATGGACTGGCCGGCGTAGGCGACCTAGTAGCCACCTGCGCAGGCGACGGATCGCGCAATCACCGCGCGGGCGTAAGCTTGGCGCGCGGTTCTACGCTGGCAGAGCTCGAAGCCAGTGGCCTGACGGCAGAAGGCATTCCAACGGTGCAGGCGGTGCACGCCAGCGCCGTCGCGCGCGAGATAGAGCTGCCCATCAGCCGCGAGGTGTACCGAGTAGTGTTTGATGGGATGGACCCGAAACACGCCATCAGGAACCTCATGACCCGCGAAGGGAAGGCCGAATGACGATCGCAATATCAGCCACTGGCCTTACGAAGCACTACGGAAGATCCAAGGCCGTCGCAGACTTGACGTTCGAGGTAGCGCAAGGCGAGATCGTCGGCTTCCTCGGTCCCAACGGCGCGGGCAAGACGACTACCTTGCGGATGCTGGCCGGGCTAGTGCGCCCGAGCGCTGGCACATGCAGCGTGCTAGGCGCCAGCGTGCCAGGACCGACCCTGCGCCGCGTTGGCACGATGATCGAAGAGCCGAGCTTCTACCCTTACCTAACCGGCCGCGACAACCTCAGGCACGCGGCCCTACTGCACGGCGACGTGCCAGAGAAGCGCGTCGACGAGGCACTAGAGTTCGTCCTCATGCAAGACGCCGCCAACAAGAAGGTGAGAGCGTACTCCCAGGGCATGCGCCAACGCCTCGCGCTAGCCCGAGCGCTGCTCTGGCGGCCGCAGGTCCTCCTCCTAGACGAGCCAACTAACGGCCTTGACCCAACTGGCATCGCCGAGTTCCGCGAGTCACTCAAGAGCGTCGCTCACAGCGGCGCCACCGTGCTCGTGTCAAGCCACATCCTTTCCGAGGTCGAGAAGTTCGTTGACCGCGTGCTCGCCATCGACAAGGGCAACCTGCAGTTCGACGGTACCCTAAGCGCGCTACTGGACCGCATGGGTGGTCAACAAGTGCGTTACACGGTGAGGGCGGCGGACAGCGCCGTACTTCGCACCGCCCTCGAGGACCTCGGTTATGCGTTCACGCCGCACGGCGCAGAAGGCGCAGACGTCGAAGTGCCAAGGGAGCGCGCGGACGACCTCGTTTCCGACCTAGCCCAACGCGGAGTCAAGGTCCTGGCGGCAGCAGCCCACGGCGACGACCTCGAGGCGGCGTACCTGAAGCTCGTGAACCCTAGCGGGAGACCAACGTGAGTCCACTTCTAGCCGTCATCCGCGCCGAGACGTTCAAGGTGCTGCGTAAGCGGCGCCTCTACGTGCTGGCTAGCCTCTACTGGGTACTGCTGCCAGTGCTCGCCTTGATCGTGGCCCGCGTCCTGAACACGACCCTGGCGAACTCCTTCGCCAACGAAGGCGGCAACATAGACCAGACGCTGCAGTTGTTCGCCTCGCCGATCGGCCTGGCGCGCTTGGCGTTGACCGGCCCTGCTTACACCAGTCCGACGCTCTACATCGTGGCAGTAACGCTGATCGCTGCCCTGCTCATCGGCGATGAGCGCTCGCAGAACATGTGGAAGACGGTGCTCGTCGTTCAGCCTTCGCGCTTCGCCGTGATGACAGGCAAGGTAATAGTGGCGCTAGGCTCGATAGCTGCACTCATGGCCGGCGCGGCCCTGGCCGGTTTCATCTTCGGCGCCATCGGCACGACCTTCCTACCCACGCACTTCGGAGGCAACTGGCTTGAGCTTGCTGGCCTCTACGGATTGCAGGCGCTGCAGTTGCTGGCGCCAGTACTACTGGCCTTCCTGCTCATCACTCTTGTGAAGTCGGGAGTCCTTGGCGTCGTGATGGTCCTGTTCCTGCCAAGCCTCATCGAGACGCTCTACACGGTCATCAACACCATCTCGCAGGTTCAGCCTCTCAATCGCATCAACGCGGTCTTCCAGGCCCTCAAGCTCCAGGCGGTGTGGCAGGAGCTGCCCAAGTACTTCTTTACGGCCAACCTCTACGCGCCGGGCCGCAAGCCAGCCACGACGTGGCTTCAGGAACTAGGAGTCGGAGACGAGCTCGGGCCCCTGCAGGGCCTCCTCGGCAATGGCCTAACACTTGCCCACTCGGCGCTCGTCATGGCGGGGTACGCGCTCCTCTTCGGCATCCTCCTCTACTGGTGGTTCTTGCGCCGCGACATCGACTGACCGCGAGCCGCCCCACGGGAGATAACTCGCGCACGGTGCCGGGATTGCCAGCTAGGCGGTCCCGGCATACGACTTGCACTTCGACCCCGCAACCTTGAGAATCGGGAACGTGACTTGGATAACTAGTCCTGAAGCCTGGGTTGCCCTTGCCTCGTTGACGGTCCTCGAGATCGTCTTGGGCATCGACAACATCGTGTTCATCTCGATCCTGTCCGGCAAACTGCCGCCCGAGAAGCAGCAACGGGCTCGGGTGATCGGCCTAGCCCTTGCCATGCTCACCCGCGTGGCGCTGCTCTTCTCGATCTCGCTGCTTACCCGGCTTACGGCGCCCATCTTCACCGTCGCTGGCATGGTGATCAGCGGCCGCGACCTAGTCTTCCTGCTCGGGGGACTGTTCCTCATCTACAAGGCAACTCAAGAGATCCACGACCGCCTCGAGGGGCCGCACCAGCAGGCCAGAGCTACGGCGGGGCCGAAAGCCTCGTTCGCCGCGATCATCACGCAGATCGTGCTACTCGTCGTCGTCTTCTCCCTAGACTCCGTGATAACCGGAGTTGGCATGTCTGACCACCTCGGCGTCATGGTCACGGCCGTGATCATCGCAGTGATCGTGATGATGGTTTCCGTCAACTCGGTGTCTGGCTTCGTCGAGCGTCACCCGACCGTCAAGATGCTCGCGCTCTCGTTCCTGCTGCTCATCGGCACCACCCTCGTAGCAGAAGGTCTCGGGCAGCACGTGCCGAAGGGTTACGTCTACTTCGCCATGGCCTTCAGCATCATGGTCGAGCTCTTCAACTTGCGCGCCCGCGCCGTGCGTCAGCCGGTAGAACTCTACGAGCGCGGCCCGAAGTCGAAC
>JBIQMD010000323.1:0-3036 GCA_044463725.1 Truepera radiovictrix | reverse complement strand
TATGCGTTGGGTCTACGTCTTTACGGTTAGGGAGCGCGGTGGGCATGTATGAGTTTACGGCCGGGCGGGCATGCGCGTGCCTAACGGAATCTGGCGGCTCAGCGCGCACTGCCGGCCCGCACCACCAACACCACGCTCACCACCACGATGGCCATGCCAACCAGGCCTGGCAAGCCGAGGCGCTCGCCGCCGAACGCCATGCCTAACAGCACCGCCACCACGGGATTGACGTAGGCGTAGGAGGTCAGGAGCGACGGCCTGACGCGCTGGTTCAAGAGATAGACGTAGGCGCTGAAACCTATGAGCGAGCCGAACACCACGAGGTAGAGCAGAGCCAGGCCTGAGCCTAGCGACGGCACGTGCGTGACGTGCTCGCCGCGCAACAGGCTCAACGGCAGGAAGGCGACGCCAGCAGCCAACATCTGGATGGCAGCGCCGATGCCGCCAGGCGCCTGTGGCAGCTTGCGGCTGAGCGCCGACCCGAACGCCCACGAGACGGGCGCTACCAGGAGGAGCGCCGCGGCCAGGAGGTTGCTGCGCAGGCCGTTCTCGAAGTTGAGGAGCAGAACGCCGGCAAGGCCGATGGCCATGGCGAGGTACTCGCTTCTACCCGCGCGCTCGCCCATGAACGCAAGGAAGAGCGTCAACCAGAGCGGCATGGTGGCGACCATGATGGCGGCCAGGCCGGAGGGCGCTCCGAGCGACTGCGCCAGGCCAACGCTGCCCATGCCGCCGACGAGTAGCAGGACACCAACCGTGGCAGAGCCTAGCCACTGGCGCGCCGTGGGGTTGACGGCGCCGCGGGCGCGCATGATGCCGTACATGAGGGCGCCTGCCACACCGAAGCGCGCGGCCAGCATCAGGTAAGGCGGCATGTCGGCCACTGCGAACTTGATGGCAAGGTAGGTGGAGCCCCAGACGAGGTAAAGAATCAAGAGCGCGACCGCAACGTCGAACGAGATGACCCCGATTCGGCTGCCGCGGAGGGATCTGAGGCGCGTCACGCCGGCCATACTAACGGGACGCGCCTTGTTGGCTCCTCCTAGTAGACGTCGTTGGCCGTATTGAAGACGTTGAACTTGCCGGTGGGAGTCACCAGCCAGTCGCCTTCGATGCGGTCGATCTCTTCCAGGGTCTGGGCGTCGTAGATGGCGATGAAGCTCTCCTTGTCCATCGCCGCCCACCCAGATACCCAGAACTCCGTGCCAGCCTCGTTGAACTCGATGTGCACCATCCGGGCGCTCTCTTCCTCTGCGCCCTCCACCTTCCAGCACTGGCGCTCGGCGAGGTCATCCTTGCGCCAGGCGCAGAGGGTGCGCGGACCGTCCGGGTGGATGCTCATGGTGGAATCCGCGATGAGCCACGGGCTGTTCTCGTGCACCTTGATGAAGAGGTTGCCTGTGAACGGCGTCTCGAGCTCGCGGACGACCTTCCAGGCGAGGTCGGGGTGCCCAACGGGGTCAACGCCGATGATCGTCAGGCGTGCGCTGCCCAAGTGGCCGGTGGCCCAGACTGGGCCGAACTCCGGGTCCACCCAGTTGGCGCCGCGGCCGGGGTGCGGTAAGGCGCTGACGTCGACCACGCCAGCGATGGCGCCCTCCCAGGTATCGATGATCACGAGCTTGTTCTCGTGGTTGGCTGCCACCACGAAGTAGCGGCCGCCCGTCACCCAGCCGCCGTCGTGGAGGTAGAGCTCGGTGTCTAGGATGGTGATGCTGAGAGGCTGGCCATCTGCGTCCATGCGGCTGTAGTCGACGGTCCAGGTCTGGCCGGCTTCCTTGATGTTGACGATCCACTCGGGGCTGTGTTCCGAAGCCACGATGGCTGCCACGCGGGCGGCGTCGACGCGCGCGCCCTGGCCCTTCTCGTACGTGACGGTAGAAACGAGCTTGAGTGGCTCGAGCGTAAGGCCGTCCATGATCACGAAGGACGGCGGCCAGTAGCAGCCCTCGATGACGTAGTCGTTGATGTAGCCTGCCATCTTGCTTGACTCGATGCTGCGTGCGTCGAGGCACGGTCGGGCCTCTGCCACGACCTCCGGCACCTCGGTCCACAAGTCGATGAGGCTCGCCTTGCCGTCGCGGCCAACTGCCTGGTAGTAGCGGCCGTCGCGGCTGCTGCGCAAGATGTGGATGGCGTAGCCGGTGTCTAGGAGCGTCACGAGTTCCTTGGTGTCGCCGTCGATGATCGCGACCTGGCCGGCATCTCGCAGGATGACCCCGAAGTAGTTCTCCCAGTTGCGGTCGGTCATGGGCGCCGTTGGGCGATCCGCGACGGGCGTGTGCAGCGTCCAGCTGTCATGGATCTCTTCGAAGGTGAGGAGCGGCGGCTCCGGGACGGGATTCAGGAGGTAGGCGGCCATGAGCGCCATCTCGTCGTTGTCGAGTACGCCTTGGCTGCCCCAACCTGGCATGCCTCCCGGCAGGCCGCTGAACAGGATCGCCTTGATATACGCTTCTCCCTTGAGGGCCAGCGTCGAGTAGGTGAGTTCTGGTCCGGTGGCGCCCAGGCGGGTCGGGCCGTGGCAGCCGGAGCAGAGGTTGAAGTAGATGCCGAAGGCCTCGTCCATCTGCTCGGAGGTAAGGGGTGGCGGCGCAGCCGTGGTCTGCGCGTTGACGTGCGCTGCGAGGAAGGCGAAGAACAGGATAAGTAGCGCGGTACGGCGTTTCATGCCACCTCCTTCGTGAGGGGGTGCGCGTCGACGCGCCGACGCGCCGACCCTAGCTAACGTGGTTACTTGCATCCGAGTTTAGTCCGGCCCTGGCGGGCTTCTTAGGGGCGAAAGTCCCTACCGTAGGTTGCGCGCCACCCTCCCCTAAGGGTGGGTGGCGCGCAAGGCAACCCCAGAGGTTCGTTGCCTCAGGTCAGGCCTGCGCCACGTCCTGCTCGCTCGTTGCCGCGGCACCGTTGCCGTTGGCAGCGGGCAGTTTCGCGGCCTTCAGCTGAGGGCCGTACTTCAGGGCGGCGTGCGCCGCGGCCAGGCGCGCGATGGGCACACGGAACGGCGAGCAGCTCACGTAGTCGAGGCCGTAGCGG
>JBIQMD010000322.1:0-3043 GCA_044463725.1 Truepera radiovictrix | reverse complement strand
ATCAAGTCCTCGGTGGCGACCATGCCGCGCGCGTCCTCGATGATGTCGTCGTTGCCCCAGTAGCGGCTCGCGCTGGACGTATCGCCAGGCAGGGTGTAGTTCTCGAGGGTACTCATGTGGAGGTTGTGGGCGCGACCGACGCCGAGTTCGAGCATGCCACCACACCACACGGGCGCGCCGAAGGCCAAGGCGACGTCATGCACGCGCCGCGCCTCGAGGTGGCCACGCACGCGGCCGAGCTTGACGTTGATGACGCGGCCAGAGTCGAGCGCAAGGCCCTTGCGGGCGTCGGCCGCAGAGTGTACGGACTCGTCAAGACAGATGGGCGTGAGCAGCAGCGACTGCAGCTTGGCGTGATCGATGAGGTCGTCGTGGGCTAGGGGCTGCTCGATGTAGTCGAGGCCCAACTCGTCCAGCTCGTGGAACACGCGCGCGTCGGTCAGGCGGTAGGCGCTGTTGGCGTCCACCGTAAGCGTCATGTCGGGAAGCGCGTCGCGGACGGCGCGCAGGGGCTCTACGTCCCAACCTGGCTTGATCTTGAACTTGAGGCGCTGGTAGCCCTCGGCAACGTGCCGTTCGGCCTCAGCGACCGTCGCCTCAACCGAAGGCTGAATGCCTAACGAGGCACCAACGGCGATGGTCTCGCGCACCCCGCCGAGGAGCTGCCAGAGCGGCACACCGGCGGCCTTCGCCTGCAGGTCCCAGAACGCCATCTCGAGCGCGGCAACGGCCATGTTGTGGCCCCTGATGCCACTGACGGCGTGCAGCAACTGCGCGGGGGTGCTGAACTCCTTGCCGACCACGAGCGGCAAGATGAACTCCTCGAGTGCCGTCCAGGCGACCGAGGCGGTCTCGTAACTGTAGCCAGGCACGCGGTTGGCGGTCACCTCGCCGTAACCGACCAAGCCACCTGAGCGTAGGACCAACAGCACCTTGTGCAGGTCGCGCTCAACGCCGAAACTCGTCTCGAACCGGAACTTAAGGTCGACTGCGAGTTCCCGCAGCTCGACGCTCTCGATCTTCATGGGTAGGCCTCCGTTGGCCCAGCATAAAGCGGAACGGCCGCTCCTACCTCATGGACCTCAGAACTCGTCAGGAAAGCGCATGTCGTCACGCGGCTTGGGCGGAGGCTGCTTGGTCGGCTGCTGCGGCGACTGCCACGCCGCCCCGTTGCTCGCCGCCCCGGGCTCAGCCGCTGCGCCGGTCGGTTGGCGCCGCAGCCCGCGCTCAGCCATCGCGCTCGTTACGGCCGCGTCAGCGGCCTCGGCGGCGGCGTGACTGCGCTGCATACGCGACACGCGGTACTCCTCGACTTGGCGCTTCAGGCTATCGGCCCGCTCCATCGCGGCGCGCGCCAACTCCTTGCGCTTCTCGCGGCGCCTGGCGGCCAGGAACGCTTGGCGCTCACCCTGCTTGCGCGTTTGCGATGCGAGGCGTGCAACGCGCTCCGTGCGGCTGTTCAACGCCTTGACGCGGTAGCTCTGCTCCCACGGCTCCCACTCTAGGGGGGAAACTAGGCGGAAGGTCTTACCCTTCAGGCGGTTGCTGTAGAGGTAAAGCTCGAGCACGCCAGCCTCACCGGCCAGGTCACCGAGTTCGGCCGTCACGTCAACGGCCCCGTTCGGCGGCACTACTGCGCCGGCCTCTGCCACGATTGGCAACTTGCTGCCGCGCGCATGCACCGCCAGCTCGATGAGCTGCACGGGATAAGGGTTCAAGTTCGAGAGGGCGAGCTTGAGGTGGTGAGGTACCCGCGGCGGCGTCACGGTGGTGGTGGCCCCTAGAGCACCGGGAAAGGCGTAAACGCGGTCGACGCTCTCCTCGGGCCCGACCTTGATCTCGCCGTGAGAGATCATCATCTCCGGCAGCCCGCCGGTCCGCCCTCTCCGCCGCCGCATGAACAACGGGACGGCGAGGATCACAACCAGCGCGAGCGCCAGCCACGTCAAGGTGGTCCACTGCCGGGGGTCGAGAACGAAACCTTGCAAGCCGCCAAGTACGCCACTCAGCCACGCCGCGATGGCGGCGAATGTGTCGGCTACGGCGTTCCAAGCTAATTCCAAAAAGCGCAACATCCACCTACATTCTGACCTTGGTCTTCTAGACTCGGAGTCTAGCGGCGAACATGGTGAGAACCTTGCGCAGCCCCGCCACCTGCCCTTGCGGCGGTAGCATCTCACCGTGAGCCCGCAGCAGGTCAGCACCATCGTCACGGCAGACGGTTCCTGCACCCTCGTGAACGCGCGCGGCGAGGGCTACAAGTCGCGCCACGGCGCCCTCGCGGAAGCGCGCGCCGTTTACCTGGAGGGCAGCGGCGCGGCCGCGCGGTTGGCCGCCGGGCAGCCGCTGAGGGTGCTCGAGGTCGGCTTCGGGGCGGGCCTCAACTTCCTAGCCACCGCCGCCGCTGCCGAGGCTGGCAACGCCTCACTGGACTACCTTGCGCTCGAGCTGGCGCCTCCCCAAGCTGAGACCCTCGCCGAGTTGGGTTATGCGGAGTTGCTCGCCCCATCGACCGTGCCAGCTGCGCTCGTGGCTTGGCGCGCGAGCTTCGGCGAGCACATGGCGAGTGGCTGGCACGAGTTCAACTACGACAAGGTGACCTTGAAGCTGTTCGTCGGCGACGCCCTTGGCGCAACCTGGGGTGAGGACGAGACTTGGCGCGTAGACGCCGTCTACCACGATGCCTTCAGCCCAGCCGAGCTGCCAGAACTGTGGACCGAGGCGTTCCTCGCGCGCTTGGCCGCTCGCCTAACCCCGAGCGGGACCGTCGTGAGTTTCAGCGTGGCCGGCCCCGTGCGGCGAGCACTCGCAGCAGTCGGGTTGAAGGTCGACAAAGTAGCTGGACCGCCAGGAGGCAAGCGTGAGGTGCTCGTAGCCCGCATGCCTGGCCCCACCCCATGACTGCCACGGCAGCGAGCCGCCACGACGTGATCGTGGTCGGCGGCGGCGTCGCGGGAGCCACACTCAACCTGATGGCCGCGCGCACTGGCCTCGATACTCTCCTGCTCGACGAGGGCGCGACCGCAGCTGGCGGTGCGTCGAG
>JBIQMD010000321.1:0-3056 GCA_044463725.1 Truepera radiovictrix | reverse complement strand
GGCGAGGTCGCCCGTCCACAACCAGCCGTCCTTGAGGGCTTCGGCGGTGGCCTGTGGCCGCTCGTAGTACCCGAGGAAGACGTGGGGCCCGCGCAGCGTGAGCTCGCCGACCTCGCCCGGGTTGCACACGCTGCCGTCCGGCCGGCGCACGGCTGCTTCTGCGTGCAGGAGCGGTTTGCCAACCGACTCTGGCCGTTGTTCTGCTTGGTCTAGGGTGATGGCGAAGCAGTTGACGCCCGCCTCGGTGAGGCCATAGCCCTGCCTGAAGCGCACGCCGCGGTCAGCGAACGCGTGACGAACGGGCTCTGGGCAGGCGGCGCCGCCGGAGATGGCCCAGCGCACGCTGCTCAGGTCGCGCGTGGTGAAACTCGGATCGTTGGCGACCATGGCGTACATGGTCGGCACGAGGAAGAGGACGGTTGCGCCTAGCTCCTCCACGAGCCGCAGGTACTCTGCCGGGTCGAACTTGCTCTGCAGGATGGTGCGCCCGCCGACCTGGAATAGCGGCGTCGTGAAGGCGTTGACGGCCGCGTGATAGCAGGGTGTTGCCTGCACAACGCGGTCGCTCTCGTTCAGCCCCCACGAGAACACCGTGTTGACGGCGTTGTAGAAGTTCTGGCGGTACGGCAGCATGGCGCCCTTCGGCAGGCCGGTGGTGCCGCCGGTCAGGAGGATCATCTGCACGTCCTCGGGGCCCAAGTCTGGACTCGCTGACGCGGGCACGGCACCGCCAGTGGCGGCCACCTCGCGTTCGAAGGTCGCCAGGTCAAGCACTGACCCGTCACCAGCGGCTGCAGCTGCTGCAAGCGCGTGCTCGGCGTCGTGCAGTACGACGCTCGGCTTCAGGTAGGCGCCTAGCCCCTCGAGCTCGCGCTGGGCGAGGCGCACGTTGAGGGGGGCGAAGATGAACCCGAGCTTGGGCGTTGCGAGGATGAGGTCGAGGTGGCCGATGTGGTTGTGCGCCGCAATGGCCACGCGGTCGCCTTTGCGAACGCCCATGCTGGCTAGCAGGGCGGCGGTGCGCTCGGCGCGTTCGTTGAGTTCGAAGTACGTGTACCAGCGCCCGTTCCACCACAGCGCCTCGCGCTCAGGGGTGAGGTCGGCGCGCCGGGCCGCGACGTCGAGGATCATGCTGGCGCCTCGGCAGCGCCCGCCCAACGGAGCGCGATGGCGTTCCACACGTAGCCAACACCCGCCGCCACGGCGACTGCCAGGTCGCCTGGCTTGAGAGTGCCATTGTCACGCGCGATCTCTAGCGAGAGGAGTTGGTCTACCTGACCGAGGTGGCCGTAGTCGCTGAGGTAGGTGCTCTGGCGCTCGGTCAAGCCAAGGCGGTTGAGCAGGTAGTCGTGGGCGCTGCGTTTGACGTGCAGCATGGCGAGGTAATCGATGTCTGCGAGGGCGGCGCCGCTCTTGGCCACGGCCCGCTCGACGACCGTCACGAAGTTGTCGAGGCTGGTGCTCTCGAGTCGCGCTCTCATGCCTGCCGGGTCGGGCACGCGCAGGCGGTAATCGTCGAGGTTGGCGCTCGTAAGCGGCTCCTTGGTGCCGCCGACTGGCACGAGCACGTCCAGGGAGAAGCTGCCGTCAGTGACGATGCTGGCGCCAAGCAGCTGGTGCCCTGCGTTGCGCTGCACGACGGCCGCGCCCGCGCCGGCCCCGAGGTTGTACATGAAGCGCACGTCCGGGTCGGTGAAGCGGATGAGGTCGGAGTTCCTGTAACCACCGGCCACGAGCACCACGTCGACGCTGGGGTCTGCGATGAGTAGATCCTTGGCCTGCTTGAGGGCGAGGACGGCAGTGCCGCACTTCTGGCCAAGGTCGTATGCGTAGGCGTTACGCGCCCCGACGTCGTACGCGAGCTTTATGCCTGCCGTCCAAACCGGGTACTCCTTGTACTCCTCGGTCATCGAGATGACGACGTCGACGTCTTCCGGCCTCACACCCGCGTCCTGCAGGGCGCGAGCGCCCGCCGTTACGCCCATGGCTACGGGGTGATCGTCCGCGCCAGGCAGCACCCGCGCCGTTATCCCGAGTTTCTCCCTCACTACCCACTCGGGCAGGCCGGATGCCTCCGCGAGGTCGGCGGCGCTTAGACGCCCGGCCGGAACGTAGGTGCCGAGTCCGGTGATGCCGACGTGGTTGCGGGTCATGCGGCGCCGTCCGGGTCGGGAGCGAGGCCGTTGGCGATCAGCTCGAAGGTGGCGTCGAAGATCTCTTGCGGTGGCGCCTCGTGGCGCCAGATGGCGTAACGCAGCCCGAGGAAGTGAGCAACGCCCATGAGCGACCACGCCTGCGCACTGGCGTTGCCTTGGCGCACGTCGCCGCTGGCCTGGGCGCGTTCGAGGTTGACGGTGTAGGCGTCCGCGAGGGTCTGGTAGTACTCGCGGTAGATGGTCTCGTCGACGAACTGCGATTCCATGACGACCTTGTAGAGGTTCTGGTGGCTGAGGGAGAAGCCGATGAACGCCTCGAGGCCGAGGCGTTCGACGCTCAGGCGGTCGGTTGCGCCCGCCGTGCCCTCGCTCAGGGCGTGCCGTAGTTGCCTGCCCATGTCTCGCACGAGTTCACGTAGCACGTCGATCTTGGAGGGAAAGTAGAGGTAGAAGGTCCCCTGCGCCACTCCTGCGCGGCCCGTGATGTCGGAGATGGCGGTGGCTACGTAACCGTTCTGCCCGAACTCGATCTCGGCGGCAGTGAGCAGCTTGCGGCGCGTTGCCTCGCCGCGCGCTGTGCTTGGGCGTGGGAGTACGTTCAACTCGGGCCTTCCTCTTGACGGCCGGGCGGCGACCGCTCTGGCGCCGCGCCCTAACCTGACTACTGATTCAGATGTCAGGTTCAGTTAATCCCTTGGGCCGAGGCGTGTCAAGGCCGGGCGTGAGTTGTCGGTAGAACGGTGGCTCAGCTGGAGCCGTCGTCAAGCGCAAGTGTGGCTCCCGCCAGTTGCGGCAATACCACGTGCTTGGCGTGCGGGACCTGCGCAACGAGCAACGCGGCCGTGTGCGGATGGCAAGTCAGGAAGAGGAGCTGTTGGCGCTCGGCGAGGTTGGCCAGCA
>JBIQMD010000320.1:0-3101 GCA_044463725.1 Truepera radiovictrix | reverse complement strand
GCTGTCGAACGAGTAGAGGATGGCGCGGTGCGCCATGTTGGAGTCGAGCTCCTGCGCTAGCCCGATGCCGAGCTGCACGCCCTGCTCGTCGCGGATCTTGCCGCCGATGGTGACCAGGTCCTCCCAGGTCGTTGGGCCGTCCGCCATGCCGGCTTTGTCCCACAGGCTGCGGCGGTAGTTGGCCGGGTCGATCGTCCAGCCGATGCAGAACCCGAAGTACTTGTCGGTTACGGGGTTGTACGAGTAGTGCTTGGACAGGTCGAGCTGCCCGCCAAGGTTATTGCTGGCATCCTGGTTGATGTCCGTGAGGTCGAGGAGGCTCGGCTCGAACTGTCCGGCCTCGGCGCCGACTATCTCGATGAGGTCGTGGCCGCTGCCTGCCGAGATCTCTGCAGCCACCGTGGTGGGGAGGTCGGCAAGGTTGACGTGGTCGACGATGACGTTCACGCCGTTGGCTGCGCCCCACTCCTTGGCGTAGGCGTCGAACCAGGTGTCGTAGCTCGGGACGAAGTGACTCCACTGCAAGATGCGCAGCGTTCCGCTCTGCCCTTGCGCCCTGAGGATGGAGGGGCCGGCCGCGGCCGCCGCGGCCGCCACGCCGACCAGCTTCATGAACGAACGCCGCGAGATGCGCCTGCCGAACGGATCTAGCTTGTAGAACGGGTCCATCGCCAGAATGCTCCTTCCTCACCCGCGGTTGACTCGCGGGCCCCATGACGTGCACGGGAACAGTACGTGGCCGCGCCTGCGCCGCAGGTTGCGATGGGAAGAAGTAGGGAGTGGAGGCAACGTGCAGCGCGGACGCTGGCGCCTTGGCATTACCTGGTTGCTGGTTGGCCTCCCCTCGTGCGCGGCCAACGTGAGTGGCCGATGTGGTAAGTACCTGTGCGTGGCTCGCGCGGGAACGGTGAGCGGCGGGTGAGCGGCCGAAATGGGTAACCCAGGTGCGGGTTCAAACGCGCGACCAGCGAGCCTAATTGACCAACTATGGTCAACATAGGCCCTCATGAGGGTTCGTGCAAGGTCAGATGAGCGGTAGCGGCGGTTCTGGCGACGAACGCCTAGTGCCTCTAGGCGCAAGCCCGCCAAAACCCGACTGTTAGCGGCTAGCCTGTTCTCACGAAAACGCCACTTCAGCTTCGTCCGGAGGTCTTGGCACATGAGCACCAGCGCACCACCAGCAGGCATGGTTTTAGCAGACGACGGTATCGCCCGTCCCCCTTGGGCGGCGGCCCACCCGCTGCTGCGCGACTACTACGACCACGAGTGGGGCGTGCCGCTACATGGAGAGCGGGCACTGTTCGAACTCCTCAGCCTCGAAGCGTTCCAGGCGGGCCTGTCGTGGAGCACCATCCTCCAGAAACGTACGGCGTTCCGCGAGGCCTTCGCTGGCTTTGAACCGGAGACGGTCGCACGCTTCGACGATGCGCGCATCGAGCAGCTAATGCAAGACGCCCGCATCGTGCGTAACCGCCGCAAGATCGAGGCGACTGTCGCCAACGCGCGCGCCACCATCGCCCTGCGGGAGGAAGGCGGCCTCGAACGTCTAGTCTGGTCGTTCGAGCCGACCGCCGGGGCGGCACAAGCGGCCGCGCGGGCGGCCACCGTGTCGCCAGAGTCAACGGCGCTCTCCAAGGCGCTACGCTCCAAAGGGTTCAAGTTCGTAGGCCCAACCACCATGCACGCCTTCATGCAGGCGGCAGGGGTGATCGACGTGCACCCATCAGGGAGGGAGCGCTGAGGGAATGCTGATGGCGGCCACCAGCCGCAGGCAGGTGCCCCCGACGCTGTTTTGATAGTGTCGGCCCATGAGATCAGGAGTCATGGGGGGCGTCGTGAGAGAAGGCGTGACGGAAGTAGTTCAGGGTGCTGCGGAAAAGCGCGCGCCAACATCGGCATCGAAGCGCGCGCTACTGGCGCTGTTGGCGATCTGCACTTGCGCATTCGGCGCTGCCGCCTTCGCTCAAGGCGGCGCGGGCGAACCAGACGAAACCTTCGCAGAAGGCCAGTTCGCGGCGGTGGAGCGCGACCTGGTTGACGAAGCCGCACCAGCCGTCTTCGCCGTTGGCCTCTCAGCTGGCTTCCCCGCCTACCAGACGGTCGCGCTGAACGTCTCGCTTCAAGCGCAGTTCGTCGGCGCGCAACTCAAGGGAAGCTGGACCCCCGCCGGCGTGTACTTGGGCGGCCAACTGCGCGCCTACCCGCCCATCCCTGTGCCGATCCCCCTGTACGTTGGCGTGGGCGGCGGCATCTACGGCCCGTTCGCGAGTTACCACTTCGCGGTCGGCACCCACGTGCCGCTTGGGACTGCCCTACGCCTCGACCTCGAAGGGGGAGTGGCGAACGTGCCGCAACTGGATAAGCGCGGCTGGGTGCCCCACCTCGCCGCTGGCATCAGTTACGCCTTCCCCGTCGAGCTGTCGGCAGCCACAGGCCCGGCTCCTGCCACCGTCGGCGGCACCGCACCGCAGCCCGCGGCGCGCTGCGCCACCCCAACCGAACCTGACCGCGAGCAGATTCCCGGCGTCATCGATGACATGGTCGACGACTTCATCCTCAGCGCAAGGGCGACCTACGGCAGCGTCTACACGGGCCTCAACTACGGTTACAAGATCGGCAGCGTGCGCATCTCTGGCAAGACGGCGAACGTCAGCGTTAACTACTCGGGCAGCGTCACCGAGATCCTCACCGGAACCAGCCACAGCGCATCGGGCACGGCCAAGGTGCAGCTGACCTGGAGCGGTTGCGCATGGGGTGGCGGCAGCATCGATTACTAGCCGCCTGGCGCGCGTGGAGAGACTCGCGCGTGACGCGAAGCCTAAGTTCCCATTGGGCCGCTGTTAGCGCCAACCGGCGCCATCTGGCAACCGAAGCCGGGCGCTTCGTGGGAGTGGCCTCTATGCCTGAAGCTCGACCGGAGCGCAAACGCGGTCGCCTACGACAGCGACTGGCTACCTGCGCCCTAAGAGCCCAAGCTGGGAGCGCCCGTCATCTCCTCGGGTTGTGAGGTCGGCCCCGTAAGAACTGGGCCGACTGTCTTGCTAAGCTGAAGTTCCGCATGGTGGGCGCGTAGTTCTCCCGTCCTGCACGCTGAGTGCGGG